>DAOOVW010000064.1 GCA_035370465.1 bacterium
TCCATCCCGACCTTCCCTTTATAAGGGAAGGAGAGATGCTTCCCCCTTTGAAAAAGGGGGATTGAGGGGGATTTATTTCCTTCTCCCCGTTGGGGAGAAGGTGGGGATGAGGGGGGATTTGATACTTTCTCCTCTTTAACAAACCGACTGAAGTTGCTTACCTTGTGCCTCAGAGTTGGTGCGTTATCGTCTTCCAGATAGCACAACAGGGCTTAGGGGAGATTTGGGAAATTACAGGAAATCCCTCACATCCTTCTCCCCTCCGCCACTGATACGTTGGCGGGCTATCGCACTAAGACATTGACGGACATGCTTTTTTAAAGGAAGGGAAAAAAGTTTTCCCCCTCACCCATACCCCTCGGGCGTATGACATACGGGCGAGCCTCTCCCCACTGGGGAGAGGGAAGAAAGAAAAAAAGGGAGAGGAAGAGAAGCAAAAAGAGGGGGGAGGGATATAAAGACATATAAAAACCTTAAAAGACAAAGAAAGGCATTATAAAAGCTATAGCCAATTTTGGCAGAACTGGCGGAGAGGCGAGGGGGTTATTATGAAAGTTATTTGTCAATTTTGGCAATACTTGAAAGCCAAGAGGAGAAAAATGGAAATTTTGAATGACTTTCCTTTATCAGTGGATAAAGAACTAATTATGCAAAAACTAAAAATAAAAAAAGGGACAGAAGATGAAAAGAAGTTTGAACAATTACTAAATGAAGGGATGAAAATAGGGAATCCAAAAGTTGTTTATATAGAAGGTTTTATTGATGAATTGGGAGAAAAGACAGTTAAAATAAATGGTATTATTTTTGAAAGCAAGTTATTGAGAAAAAATCTCGAAAAAGTTGGCAGGGTTTTTCCTTTTATTGCAACATCAGGAATGGAAATGGAGAATAAAAAATTTGGAAATGATGATTTTTTAGAAAAATATTGGTGGGACATAATAAAAGAGCAATTTTTATTTATTGCAAGAGACCATCTTATTGAATACTTAAAGAAAAATTTTTCACTTGGTAATGTCTCAATTATGTCACCTGGTAGTGGAGAACTTGGATTATGGAGAAT
This sequence comes from bacterium, assembly GCA_035370465.1. Taxonomy (NCBI): domain Bacteria; species bacterium. Next base: position 1,061 of record DAOOVW010000064.1, read on the forward strand.
TGAAGAGCAGAAAAAACTCTTTTCCCTTTTTGGTGATACAGAAAAACTTCTTGGGGTAAAATTAACTGATTCAAATTTAATGATACCAAATAAGTCCGTTTCAGGAATTATTTTTTCAACTGAAAAAAATTTTAATACCTGTAAGTTATGCAGTAGAAAAAATTGTCCACATAGAAAAGCAGAATTTGAGAAGGTTTTTAAGTAAATTTTAAATATGGTCTAATGACCATATAAATACATTTATTGGTAAAACACTTTTTAAGATATTTAAAATTTCTTTGCTCCCTCCTTTTGGTTTCCAGAAATCAGTCCCAAAAAATAATTTTACCATATCAATTTCATTTAAGAAAATTTCGTTTTTCCCTTTCCCATTTTTAATTATAATATCTCCTTTTTCTTTTCTTAAAATTGCTGATTGGTTTTCTGTTGAAAAAGTAATTTCAAAATTTTCAGGTATTGATAGAAATTTTTTTGAGAAAATTTTTAGTGTTTGGAATAAATCAATAATTTTTATCATACCATCTGGACATATTTGCCAAGAGGAAGCAGTAGAGAAAATTAAATCAGGAATATATTCAAAATCAGGATAAAAAAGAGAAAAAGAAGAATAACTAAACCTTTCTTCAAGATATTTTAAAATTTTTAAAATTAATTCTTCATCTCCACCAAATTCTAAAATCCCTCCCTCTCTTGAAATTGAAACATATGCAAATTTATTTTGGCCTTCAAGATAATAAGTAGCAGGTAAAAATTTTTTCAGGACTTTTTCAAACATTTCTTCTTCTGTTCTTATCTTTCTGTATGGATGTAAATTATAGGCAGAAATAATTTTGTTTAGAATTTTTCTATCTCCTAAAAATCTTTCTGTCTTTTTATCACTTTCTATTTTATTTTTTGCAATGCCTCTTGAAGTAATTGTTATATATACCTTTTTACCAGCAACTTCATATCCAAAATTTTGATATCTATGTCTATCTCCCCATAAAATAGATAAAGGATAATTTTCTTTTTTCATTTTTTCAAAACACTCATTAAGCAATTCACTCATATATCCTTTTCCTCTATGGGAATAAGCAGTTGATACAGAACCAATTCCAGCAAATTTCACTTCAATTCCTTCAAATACCATTGGTAAAGGGAAAACTTTTACAAGAGAAACAATTTGTCCTTCTTCCTTTATGATTAAGGTATTTTCATAATCAAAATTTTCTTCTTCCCATTCATTAGGGTAAGTCAAAGGGAAGAAATTAAAAAAATGTCCATATGCACTTTCAAGAAATCTCAAAATTTTTTCATAATCACTTTTTTTTGCTATTTCAATCACTTTTCCTCCTTCTGTTAACTTCGTAAGTTAACAAGTTATTGAAAATCAATAACTTACATTAAAATTTAAATATCATCTCCCATCTAAAAAATAATGCAGGGTCCTGATTATTAGATGAATAAAAATCACCTGGAATAAAATACTCACACCATAGGTGCCCACTTACATTTTTATTAAAATTATGTTCTAAAATTAATTGCTGTAAATGTCCTCTCTCTTTCCCATCACCAAAAAATGGAGCAGTACCATCTAAATTTTCATTTGCTCTTAAATAATTGTAAGCAATCAAAAGGTCTGTTTTTTCTGAAAGATTAAGAGTAAGTGCAGTTCTCCATAATTGAGTATTTGTCCAGTAAGCCGGCTCACCTGCTTCAATAGCATAAGCATAAAGATAAAGTTCACTTATCCATGGGAACTTTGAAAATAAAGGGTCCCATCCTTCTGTTCCTTTTGTTTTATCATTATCTCCTGACAAATACCCAAAACCAAAATCAAGAGATGGAGAGAATTTTTTATCTTTGAAAAATCTTGTTAAATAAACATATCCACCAACTGCATTTCTATTATCATCATCTTCATATTCACCAAATTCATAAGATAGTTCTCCCCTTAATTGCCACGGGTTAAAAGAATAGACATGTCTTACTCCAATTGTATTAAGTTCTAATTTTGGTATATTTGTTCCATTTTGTGTTGTATATGCATCTTCGCTTTTATAAATGTAATATGGTTGAAGTGAAAGTTTTTCAGTTGGTTTAAAATTCCCATAAAGAATAACCCCTTTTTCATCAGAATTAATTAATTTTGTCTCTAAATCATTTATTACTGGCAGATATTTGTCTTCATCTCTATTATAAAGAAAAATCAAATCGAGAGAATTGTTTTCATTGAAATGGTATGTTGTTTTTATTGCATTAAAATAAAGAGTTCTTGAACCGTCTTGAGGAGTGCCATTAATAATTAAAAAACCCTCTCCATAAGGAGGCAAAAAGTCCTGTCTACCAATTCTTAAATCAACAGGTAAATTAAAAACATTTTTAACATCAAGATATAAATTATCAATAACAATTTCATTATCTCCTATATAATTTCCTGCCATATTTCTTAATGTCCCTTTTGAATGTAGATATATGTCTGGTTCTCCTGTTAACCTTGTGTATAAAGATATATTTTCACCAAAATTATATTTCATCCAGAAGGAACTTCTTATTCTAAAATAATTGTCATTTTGAAAAACATTACTTTGATTATTAAAATCCCAGGCATTTTTAAGATACTCTTCTCTTAACCTGAAAATTAAACCATAATCAAAATTGGCCTCACAAAAAACAGCAGTTGTAAAAATAAACATAATAATCAGCCATAATTTATTTTTCATTTTTTCTCCTTGTTTTTCTCATTGATTCTTAAAAATTTATTGGCATTACTTCTAAATCCATCCCTACCCTTCCTTTAAAAAAGGAAGGGAATTAAGGTGAAAAACTATCTGCTTTTGTCTTATTTCCCCCTTTTAGAAAGGGGGATTTAGAAATCCATCCACTCAGGCGTAGTTTATCGCTGAGTCTCTCCCCGCTCTGCGGGGAGAGGGAAATCCCCCCAATTCCCCCCTTTTGTAAACCGACTAAAGTTGCTTACCTTGTTTCTAAGAGTTGGTGCGTTAAATAGAAATCCATCCCGGCCTTCCTTTAATAAAGGAAGGAGTAACACTCTCCCCTTTAACAAACCGATTAAAGTTGCTTACCTTGCTTCTCAGAGTTGGTGCGTCATCGTCTCCCAGATAGCACAACGGGAGTTAGAGGGGATTTTAATTTTTCATCTTTCTTTCATCTATTTTTTTGACACTACCTTCTCATTTAAGTATTTACAAAAAAATTCTTTTACCTTATCTCTATATTCTTGATTATATCTTGCGTCAAAATCAACATGACTTCCTTCTAAAACAAATAATTCCTTTTCCCCCTTTATTTTATTATATAATATTTCAGCATGAGAAAAAGGGACAAAATCATCTTCTCTTGAATGAATAATTAAAACAGGACATTTGACTTTATCAATATAATTTTCCGGGCTATTTTCCATAAAGTCATCTTTTAAAATAATTTTACCAAGTAAATTTGAAAGATAAGAGAAAGCATATTTTAAAGGACCAAATTTTTTATAGTAATGAGTTATCATTTCAGGAAAATTTGCAAAAGCGGAGTCAGAAACAAGACATTTTATTTCCTGATATTTTGAGGCAGATATAATTCCAACAGAAGCACCTAAGGAATATCCCCAGACACCAATTTTTAAATTTTTTGTTCTTTTATCATTTTTTAAAAAGTCAATTGCTGCTTTTACATCAAGATATTCTTTTAATCCAAAATAAACAACCTTTCCTTTACTTTCACCGTGTGCTCTAAAATCAAAAAGTAAAAGTGAAAAATCAGGATAGAGATATGAAACAACAGGTAAAATATCTGATTTACTTGATGGATAACCATGAAGACAAATTATAACTGATTTACTTTTTGGTGAATGAATTAACCATCCAGTTAATTTTTTCCCATCATCTGTTTGAAAATTTACTTTTTCATATGGGATTCCCAAATCAGAAGGGATGAGATATCTTGGTGCTCTCGCTGGCATAATTGCTCGCCAGCCAAAAATAATTGTTAAAACAAAGATAATTATTACTGCATCTATTAAAATTCTAATTAACATTCTCATTTTTAAGTTGCTTTGAGTATAGTTCTCTTATATTTTCAAAAAATCTTATATAATTTTCTGTTCTATAATCAGGATATGTCCATGGGAAAAACTGGTATTTTCCTTTACTGAAATACATTGTAACTTCTGCATAAATCCCATTTCCTAAATAAATTCTATGATAAAAATCCTTTGTTGATAAAAGAACAATTTTTGATAAGTCAAGATATCCTGGGTCAATATTTACTTTCCTTTTCCCATTTTCTAAAAATTCTTCTTCAACTTTGTTGGTAAAAATTTTCCATTCCCATAATTTTTCAGGAAGAATAATTTTTGAAAAGGATATAAATTTTCTCATTAAATTTTTTCCCATTTCTTCACTATAATAGTCAGTGAAATTAAAGGGCAAAGGATATGATACAAAATCAATTTTTCCCCATCTTTCTTTAAGTTTTTCCTCAACTTTTAAAATTATTTCTGCATCCTTATAGATAAATCCACAGAAAATTTTTACAGGTATTGGATTTTTTATTTTTCCCATTTTTTTATTTTACCATATTTAAAAAAATCAAAAATTGACTGTATAATATTTTGAGACGAGGAGAGTTATTATGAAAAAGAAAATTTATTTGGTATTTATTGTTTTATTTTTGTTTTTTGTAAATAGTTTTGCTCAACAGGGAAAAGAAAAATTACCTTTAATTACAGAAAACAAAGAAGTAAAAAATATAATACTTTTTATTGGTGATGGTATGGGATTATCTCAAATTGCAGCAACACATATAAAAACATCAGGAGCAGAAGGAATCCTTAATATGGAGTGTATGCCAATAACAGGTCTTCTTTACACTTATTCTGCTAATTCTCTTATAACAGATTCCGCAGCAGCAGGTACAGCACTTGCAACTGGTTATAGAACTAACAATGGCATTATTTCAATGTCTCCTGATGGTAAGGTTCTTTATACTATACTTGAAGCAGCAAGAGATAAGGGGGCGTCAACAGGGATAGTTGTTACAAGTCCTATTACTGATGCTACACCTGCTTGTTTTGTCTGTCATGTAATGGCAAGAACTAAAGAAACAGAAATTGCATCTCAATATCTAAAAAGTAAAGTAAATGTATTACTTGGTGGTGGTAGGCAGTATTTTATTCCTCAATCTTCTTCTGGTAGCAAAAGAGATGATGAAAGAGACCTGATATCGGAAGCAAAAAAAATAGGTTATTCTTTTGTTAAAACAAAAGAGGAAATGATGAATGTTAAAACAAATTACCTCTTAGGGCTATTTGAAATGGGTTCATTATCCACTAAACCAGAGCCAACTTTGGCAGAAATGACACAAAAAGCAATTGAAATATTAAGTCAAAATAAAAAGGGATTTTTCCTAATGGTAGAAGGGTCACAAATTGATAAATGGGCACATGTCAATAATATTGATAATGTTATTCAACAAACAGCACTTTTTGATGAAAGTATAAAAGTTGGGATTGATTTTGCAATGAAGGATAAACAAACATTAGTTATTGTTCTTGCTGACCATGAAACAGGAGGAATGAGTATTATAAGAGGAAATTTAAATGGTGAAGATATGCAGGTTAGATGGGCATCTCCAAGTCATACTCCTATTCCTGTGATATTATTTGCATTTGGTCCAATGGCTGAAAAATTTACAGGAGTTAACCATCACACTTATATCCCTAAAACAATTTCTGAAATACTTGGTATAAAAAATTTTCCTAAAATAATTGA
>DAOOVW010000065.1 GCA_035370465.1 bacterium
ACCTTGCAATTATTGCTGAACGAAAAAAAGAAAAAGCAATAAAACTTGACAACTATCTTACAAGAATGAGAGAGAATGGATATTTATAAAATATAGGTTAAAACTTCTATAGAAAAAGATTTAAGAAAAATTCCCCACCAATATATAGGTAAAATTATTCAAGAAATAGAAAATCTCTCTACAAATCCGTACCCTACTGGAACAGTCAAACTTACAGCAACTGAAAATACTTATAGATTTAGAGTGGGAAATTATAGAGTGATATATCAAGTAATAAAAAGCAAAAGAACAATTATCGTTCACCATATAAGACACAGAAAAGAAGCATATAGGTAAATTTCTCTCATCCATCCTGTCTATTGTATTTCTTGATTTTTATACACCCCCATTTCAATGTCCGAATGTCCGAAAAATTAAAGAAACCTATATCAGATAAGGAATTTGGCATCTGACATCAGATTTTCAATGTCTGTACCTATGTCTAAATGTCAGAAAATAGTTTTTATCTTCCCCTTAAAAATGCCTTTCTTTTTTAAAAAAGGTTAGTTCAGACGATATTTTTTGAAAGAAAAATTAAAAGATGGTTTTTACTGCCTAAAGGGTTTTCTTTTTTAAAATACCTATAGAAAACGGGTTAGGAAGACAATTAGCCTATTTTGGGTATACATCTCAAATAGTGTATTTATTATATCTTTATACTATAATAAATGAAAAATCTATAATTGAAATTTAGAGAATTTTTGGAAAGTAAAAGATTAATAAGAATATCGGCTGTTTTATAAGTTATTTTCATATGCTGCTTTTAATAGTTCAATAATAAAATCCTTGTTTTTCTCAATATCTGGCTTGTTCAATTTTATTCTGTACCTTTCCCACCTGCTATCATAGTCCAGCATATCAAGTCCGGCAGATTCTATTTTATTTTCTATGTCATCGGATTTCGGAATTTTGAATTCAACTCGCATAATGTTTTTCTGTGGACGCATTATCACAAAATTATTAGGTTGTCCGTCTTTTGCAAGGCCGATATAGCATTTATTATATTTTAGTTCAAAACCTGGCCAGATACTGTTAATCAACTCAAGAATTTTATCAGCCATCGCAACTGTCTGTTCTTTTGCTCTCTGTTCCCAATAATTTCTGTCGGTTATTTCATAAACTTCCTCATCTTCATCAACAAAACCAAGTTTTAACTGGTCAAGCACTGTTGTAAATACAAGAGAAATAGTATCACCAACCTGGATTGCATTCATTTGAATTGCAACTAGGGGGATAGCACCATTAAAAAGATTTATAACATTCAGGAATCTACTGGTAATGTCCTCAGCAATGATAACAGCGCAGTGTTCATATTGGGGAAATCTTTTTCTTTCTATATCCCAGTATTCTATGGTTCTGATAATATGATTTTCATCGGTTTTACCCAGTTGAATTTCTACTTCGTATCTTTTTGTAGCATCTACATTCTGTAAGAGTAAATCAAGTCTTCCGGCACGAGGTTGAATTCTTTCTTTGTCTTTAAGCACAAGGTTCCCTAATCCTATTATACTTGGATCCTCAGCTATAATATTCTGAACCCACGTTTCATTCAATTCCGGATGGCTCTTGATATCAATCTTTACCGGGACAGCATATTTTATAGACATTTTACCTCCATTTTGATAATAATTTCTGATAACTACACTGTAAAGTATATCACAAATATTTAAATTTTACTATATATCAAGTGGTTATATTTTTCTAAATTAAGCAAATTTTCACGGCGACATGAAAAATTTGCCACTATTCATAATCCCCTATAAAGTAAGAATAATTTTTCCTAATTCTTCTACAAATCTCTTGTTTATAACAACTTTATTTTTCTCTCGAATGACTTCACTATTCAACAACTGATAATGCTTCTTAGAGTTTTATTTTCATATTCAATCTTCTTAATTATCTATTTCAAAACCTAATATTTTTATCCTTGAACCTAAATGGATAGAACAGCTTATATACAATCCTTCATCAATTAATTTCAAAATTGATAAATTGTGCCTTTCTTCTATCTCTTGTATTTCTGCTATATTATATGTTTCAACCCATTTTTTCATATACCTTATCCAATTAAAATATTTTTCTAATGATAAACCATCTCTTTGGGATTTAATTAATCCTGTTGCTTTTGCAATTGAATTATCTATCAATGGGAAATAATATGGAGCAAATATGTGTAGTGATTTAGCAACACCGACTGGCTCATTATTATTTCTTCCACACTTTTTGAGGCAATCATTAAGATCATTAAGTATTTGTTTTATCTCATTTTCGTTTATTTCCTCACGATATATCTTCTTTTGTCTATATTCTTTTATAATATCTCTTTTATCCTGAAAAAAGTATCCAATTTCTTGAAAATACTCAGATAAATTAAACCTTTCGTCTTCAAAATATTCTTTAAATCGTCGAAAATTCCACAAAAATAGATAAGGAGCAACTCCTAAACCTATATTGTACTGACATCTATTCTCATCTAAAAAAATTATTAGTTGTTGAAAAGCATCGTCCATTCTTTGTTGAAGTTGAGGAGCAATTTCAAAAGCAGCATAGTAAAAATTTTTTCTTATTTCATTTAATCTCTCAATATCATCTTGTGAAATGCTGAATTTATCATTTTCATACCATTTTTCTACCCAATTCCTACATATTGGATAAACATTATATCTACCTTCAAAAATATCATAAATTGTATGTCCCGCTTCAATCCATTTTTTGAAATTTTCAATAGACATAATTACACCTCCTACAAAAAAATTTAAATTTTTTTATATTACATTTTTCTAACTATAGGAATCCTCTCTGAGTTAAAAATATTTAGATAAAAAAAACAAAGCCGTGAAGCAATCTCTCCGACCTTTTTATTATTGTATATTTCTTATTCGGGGAATTAAATTATTTACAACTGTTTCTACTAAACTATCTATTCCTGTTTGATGAAGTCTTATAAAAATTTTCTTTTCCTTCTCAAACTCACTTTTTGCTTTATTAGTTCCAGCGTGGCTTGCAATACTCGTAATAATTATTCCATAATCTCCCTTTTTCACTAAACTACTTATTTCATTTATATTATCAATTGCATTATGAAATAAACAATCTTTTGCACCTAATCTTTTTATTTCTTCTTTATATCTTTCTTTTAAACTTTCTTTACCACCAACAATAGTAATTATTCTCCCAGATAGTTCTTTATATTGGTCATATTTCTTTGCCCAAATTGTACAAAGTTCACACTCGTTCCATTTCTCTTTTGGAAGAAGAATATAAATACAGTCAATCTCCTCGGCTAATTTTTGACACTTAAGACATATTTTAATTCCTTTCCCAATGCTTTTTTGTTCTTCTGCAAATTCCTCTAATTTTTCTTTTAATTCTGATATTATTTCTTTCTGTTCGGGCGCAATTAAGATAATTTTATTATAAACCTCCATTGCTTTTTTTATTTGTCCATCTTGCTTATACAATTCTGCTAAGGTTATTAATTTTTCTATTTGTTTGTTTTTGTCTCCTATATGTTTGTATGCTTCAATCTCATCTTCTAAAATTTCTACTATTTTCTCGTATTTATATATTTGCTCACAGACATCAGGAATTTTATAGTAATTTTTTTTCTCTTTATACCAATTAATTAATTCAATACCCTCATTTATCATTTCACTGTAATTTTTTATTTCTTCATAAATCATCATAAGTGTTTGAAATATTGGCTCTTTATCATTACAAATTTCTTTTGCGTTGTTTAATTTTTCTATTGCTTCTTCTGTTTTTTTTCTATCATATAGAGAAAAAGCAATATCAGATATTATTTTGGGGTCCCTTTTATAAAGAAAATAGTTTTCACATTTTTTTTCTACACATTTTCCCATATCTTCTTTTTCTGCAAGAGACCAAGCAGCATGGTCAACATCGGCAACTCTTTCAAATCCATATGTTTCCTTCCATTCTCTTAATCTTTTTAAATATTTCATATATTGGTCAATAGCACGAGTTGTCTCTACTCTTGTTATGGCTATTACAGGGGTACTATAAATACCATAAAATTCTGGATGAGCAAATCTTAATATTAAAGAAGTAAATTGCAGGTCATGAAAAATCATCACTAACTCTTTTATTACAAATTCTTCATTTTCAGGCAATTTTTCATTTAATAAAGAATTAATTTTCTCAAGAAAAGGTTCTATTTGTGTTTTTGGTGGAGGATTTAGATGTTTTCCAAATTCCCAATATTTTTTATCAATTACGGATATTAGTGTTTCATATGTCAATGTTTGCTGAGAAAGAGAATTTCTGAAAAATTGTTCTAATGGTTCAATATTTATCTGTTTTCCATATACTTCATAGTATGCTTCTTTAAAACAATCACGACATTTTTTTAAATTAAATTCCATTTCTTTATTTTAACAAAAATTTAATAAAAGAGGAATATTTCTATATAAGTTTGTAGATGATACCATTTTACTCTATTAACCAGTATGAATAAATGTTATATTGCATTGGCTCTTTTTCTTTGTGAAATTTTAAATTTGATTGGTAAAAATGTAAATGTTAAAATATAAAAGTAGAAATAGAATTATAATTTGTTGTAAAAAATTACAAAAGAGAGTGGTGAGTTATTTTATTAAATATAACCAAATAAGTATATATGACAAAAGAAGAAAAGTTTTACAAAGCATTGCAAGATGTTTTTATCGGTGCCAAAATTGAGGGAACAGGTGGTTTTATCAACCTGATGAGAATAAAATCAAATTATTACCGCAAGATAGAAGATATCCTCAAGAAAGATATTGAATCGGCTCTAAAAAACTATCCAAAATTTAGAGATGAACTTTTTGATAAACTTTACTCCTTTTTTAACAGATATTTTACTGAAAGTGGTTCAATTTATTTTAACCAAACTCCTTTTCATAACAATGTTTATGAAAAAGTTTACACAGATGAAAAAGATGTTGTTTTATTCTGGAAAACGCAGATGCTTTACTATGTCAAAACAGACCGAATTTTCAGGAGTTTGCCTTTTGAATTTGATGGTCTTAAGTTTTTCTTTGATGCTTCAACAATAGAAAACAAAAAAAGCAATGAAAAACGCTCAGTAGTTTTTGAATTAGACAAAATTCGTGAAGACAACACAATTGTTTTCAGTGTTTCTTATTCTGAAAGAGGGACAAAAACAAAACAAGACGAGATATTAAAAAATATAAAGAAAAAAGGCATAGCGATTACGGAAGAGCAATTGGAACGTGCTTTTAGAGTTTTTGAAAAACAGAGTGAAGTAGATTTTTTTATAAACAAAAATGCCAAAGCATTTCTGCAAGAGCAGTTTAAACTCTGGAGTTATCAATATTTTTGGGAAGGGTCTCAAGAGTGGGGTGCGGATAGAGTTAATCAACTGCAAATTTTAAAAGATATCGCCTTCAAAATTATTGATTTTATCGGGCAGTTTGAAGATGAACTGGTAAAAATATGGAACAAGCCAAAGTTTGTTAAAAACTCCAACTATGTGATTACACTGGATAGAATAAAAGACGAAAACTTGATTGAAAAAATCAAGAAGCACGTGGGCATTAAAGAACAAATAAAAGAATGGCAAGAGATAGGAATAGTTGATAAGAATTTTAAGATAAAAGAAATTTTTGAAATAGATTTAACAGGGAAACATCTCTCAAAAAAATACGAACACTTACCTATTGATACAAAATATTTCAAAGATTTAGAAATTGAAATTTTAAGTCAGTTTGACGACTTAGATAAATCATTAGACGGTTGGTTGATAAAATCCGAAAACTATCAAGTATTAAACACAATTCTGCCGAAATTCAAAGAAAAAGTGCAGACGATATATATTGATCCGCCATTTAATTTAAATTCATCAGACCAATTTTTATATCGCACTAATTACAAAGATGCGAATTGGGCAACGCTTCTTGAAAATCGTTTGCGAATAGCAAAAGATTGGTTGAATGAAAAAGGAAGTATTTTTGTTAGATGTGATTATAATGGCAACTGGATTGTAAGATGTTTGATGGATGATATTTTTGGAAGAGAAAATTTTAGAAATGAGATTTTTGTTAAAAGAGGATATGTGCCAAAAGGATTAACCAACCAATATTTAACAGGTATTGATTCAATATTCTTCTACGCAAAAGATGTTAACAAAATGGCTTTTAAGGGTGCAAAAAGAAAAATTAGAGAAGAAGATAGACAATGGATTTCTTTAGATATGCCAGGGCAAAGAAGAACTTATGAATTACAGGTAAGATATTTCTTTGGCAAACCATGGTTACCTCCAAAAGGACAACATTGGGGTTTATCGCAACAAAAAATAACTGAATATGAAAAATTGGAATGGATAAGAATTAATCCCGGCAGAAAATATATTGATACACAAGGCAATACAGTTAAAGGAATGCCGGAATATCTTAAAGAACCAGAATTACTTTTAGATACAAATTGGACTGATATAAAAAGTTACGAAACTCATAACACTTTCTTTGCCACCGAAAATTCAGAAATACTACTTAAGAGAGTAATTGAGGGAATGGAATATGACAAACAATTAATCATAATGGATTTCTTCCTTGGCTCTGGCACAACCACCGCAGTAGCACATAAACTTGGTAGAAAATGGATTGGCGTTGAGATGGGAGAACATTTTTATAGTGTAGTTTTGCCGAGAATGAAGAAAGTTTTGGCTTATGATAAATCTGGTATTTCAAAAGAAGTAAAGGAATATCAGGG
>DAOOVW010000066.1 GCA_035370465.1 bacterium
ATCTTGATAATGTAATTCCATATGTTTTAAAGGTGATTGATATAATAACCTACAACAGAAAGTATAAATAATTCCTTCCAGAAAAATGGAAAAGTATTTTTTAATTTATCTATTACTTCTTTATTCTATTTTATTAAAAACCAACTCAGAGAAAAGTTATATGCTTAACTTTTTTAAAAAATTTACCCTCTAAAAAACAATATTTTCCTAATACTTTTACTTGATTTGTGGGAAGTTAGGGTTTAAAGAAAAGAAATAAATCGTTTCACTATATTGATGAAGTAATAAAATGAGAAAACATAGAATAGGATAAGGAAAGGGAAGTATTTATGTAATTTAGAGTGGCGAAGTTGACTTGTCAAATTTTTAGATATATGTTTTAATTTTAAACATATAAAAGGAGAAAAATGGATATTTATAAATTTTTGGGGAAAGAGTTTAAATGTGAATATTGTGGGAAAAAGCATAAGGTTGATATTAAATTTATAGAAAAGGGGAATATAAAAAATTTACCCGAACTTATATCAAATTTTTATGGAAATGGAAATAAGATATTGGTTTTATGTGATAATATAACTTATGATGTTGCTGGAAAACAAATTGAAAAAGTAATTAAAAAAGAGAATAATGTTGAATCACTTGTTTTAAAAGAAAAAAGTGGAAAAAGAGTAATAGCAAAAGAGGAATATCTACCTCAAATTGAAGAATATGCAAAAACAAATAATTTAATAATAACTGTTGGGACAGGAACAATAACTGATTTAGGAAAAATAACGGGTGATAAATTAAACATCCCTGTTTTATCATTCCCAACTGCTGCTTCAATGAATGCTTATACATCTAATGTTGCTGCATATATAAAAAATGGAGTTAAATTTACAATTCCTGTAAAATCAGCAGATGGTGTTTTTATGGATATGCAGGTAATTAAAGAAGCACCAATAGAACTTACAAAATCTGGTTTTGCTGATTCTCTTGCAAAAAGTTTTGCAAATTCTGATTGGAAAATATCCTCAATTATGACAGGTGAAGAATTTTGTTCTTTGCCATATAAAATTGTCAGTGATGTTGAAAAACAATATATTGATAAAGGAGATTTAATTATTCAGGGAGATGAAAAGACAATTGAAGTTCTTATGGAAGGGCTTAATTTAGGTGGTATCTCAATGATGATAGCAGGAAAATCATCTCCTGCATCAGGAGGAGAACACCTTATATCTCATTTTCTTGATATGTACGCACACCAGTATGAAAGAGATGTTTTTGCTTTTCATGGAATACAGGTTGCTTCTGGAATTTATATTTCATCGCTTCTTTATGATAAAATCAAAAACATAAATAAAACAGAGATTAAAAAAATGGTTGAAAAAACAAAAATTAACTATTCTGAAAAATATGAAAAAATTGTTAATTATTTTCCATCAGGAAAAGAAATTTTGAAAAAAGAATTTGAAAATAAAATAGAGATATTAAAAAAATTAAGAATAAAACTACCTGAAAAGTGGGATGAAATAAAAGAAGGTGTTTTTAAAATTGTTATTCCACCTGAAAGAATAAAAAGTGTTCTGAAAAAAGGAAAAGTCCCTTTTCATTTAAAAGATATTGGTGTTGATGAAAATTTAATTTATGATGATATAATTTTTTCAAGATTCATAAGGGCTAGGGTAACAATTCTTGATATAGCGGATGAAATAGGGATTTTAGAAAATTTTACTAACAAATACATTGGAGGTGTTATATGAAAAACACAGTTGTTGTTGCTCATAGAGGTTTAAGTAGTAAATATCCTGAAAATACAATTCTCTCATTTCAAAAAGCAGTTGAGATAAAAGTTGATGCAATTGAATTGGATGTAAGAGAAACAAAAGATGGAGAAATTATTATAATGCATGATGAAAAAGTAGATAGAACAACGGATGGAAATGGATATGTTGAACAACTGACATATAATGAAATAAAAAAACTTGATGCAGGAAAATGGAAAGGAAATTTTAAAGATGTGAAAGTTCCTTCCTTAAAGGAGGTCTTTGAGAATATCGGGAATAAAATTTATTACTTTATTGAAATTAAAAAAGTAAATATCTCAAAAGTTATAAAGTTGATTGATGATTTTAATTTAAAAGAAAATGTTGTTATTTCTTCTTTCCATATTGAGTATCTTTTAGAAACAAGGAAAATTGTTCCTGAAATGCCTGTTGCTTTTATTACTGGTAATTTTCCTGATAATATCAATACTTTAATAGAAAATGGAATAAGAACTTTAAATTTATATCACCCTGAAATAACTGATGAAAAATTTATTTATCTAACAAAAAAGGGGATTTTGACACATGTGTGGACAGTTGATGAAAAAGAAGATATGGAAAAATACTTAAATATGGAAATACCAATAATTACAAGTAATTGCCCTGATTTACTTTTAAAAGTCCTTGGAAGATGAAGGAAAAAGAAATAATTGAGTTTATAAGAAAAAGTGTAATAACCAGAAGTAAAAATATTATTGCAGGTATTGGTGATGATACCGCTGTTGTAAAATATACAAAAAATGACTATTTACTTTTGACAATTGATTCAATTGTTGAAAATGTCCACTTCAAATTAAATCAGGCAACTTATTACCAAATTGGTAAAAAAGCAATTGCTGTAAATTTAAGTGATATTGCAGCAATGGGAGGTATTCCCCTTTATATACTCATTTCAATTGGTTTACCAGAGGGGGAAAAAGAGACAATTGGAAATTTATTGAATGGTTTTAAGTACATGGCAAAAAGATATAAATTTGAAATTATTGGAGGTAATTTAACTAAATCAAATATCTTATTCATTGATGTCTGTGCAGTTGGAAAAGTGGAAAAGAAATATTTAAAATTGAGAAATGGAGCAAAAGAAGGGGACTTAATTTATGTCACTGGAAATTTAGGTGCTTCTCAAATAAAAAAGCACTTAAATATTAAACCCAAAATAGAGGAAGGTAGATTTCTTGTAAAAAATTTTCCTATTTCTGCTATGATTGATATTTCAGATGGTCTTTCTTCCGATTTAATAACTCTTTCAAAAGAAAGTAATGTTGGATTTAATATATTTCTTGAAAAAATCCCGTTATCCAATGAAGTAAAAAAAATAAGTAAAACAAAAGAAGAAGAAATTTTGCATGCTTTAAATGATGGAGAGGACTATGAACTTCTTTTTACGATACCTGAAAAATACAAAAATAACATCCCCGAAAAAATAAATAAAACAAAAATAACACTAATTGGAGAAATTACAAAAGACAGAGAATACAAAGGAATTTATAAAAACAGAGAAATAAATATAACTGCATCTGGTTTTGACCACTTTCCAATTCTAACTTCCTAAACTCCAACTTTTATCATATATAATAACGAGAAATTTTAAAATTATCCTTGAATATAAAGTTGATTAAAAACTTTCTGTGCTTCTACTACAAGTTCTCTTATGTAATCTTCTGCTTTTGCTGTATCTCTTTTTTCCATATATTCTGTTAAAACACTTATTTCCATTTTTTCTGCAACTACCTCACATGCTTCCCATGAAAGAATACTTCTTATAACTCTTTCAATTGCCTGTTGTTCATTATCATAGGGTCTGGGTTGCATATCATGTCCTTTCCATCTTTTATAATTTGCCTGTTGAATTAATTTCGCTATTGCTATATTCATCCCATTTACTCTTGCACCATTGTCAATATCAAATTTCCCCGGTCCACCTAAAATTACTCCATCATTATAACCCTGACTATTCACATGCATGTGGACAAGATTATTATTATCAATTTCTTCAACTGTATCATAAATATGGTCAAGTCCAATCATTTCAGAATGCCCAAATTCTTTATTTACACCTTTTTTATCAATATTTATACCATATTGTTGATGTAGTTTTTTCCAGAATAAAATTGAACTTGCAACGGTTGGAAGTAGCATTGCAGGGTGCCCTTCGTTTGGTTTTGGCTCAATCGCCATATAAAATTTGCCACTTTTCTTTTCTTCATATTTACATAAATTTGCTATACTTTCTTTTAAATTTTCATACATATTTTTAACTAAAGGTGTTGCTAAATCATAACCCCATGAACCATTCCAGAGAACAAAAGTAGGTAATATTTCTTTATCCCATGTATTTTCCATTTCATATCCTATATCAACAGCCCTTATTCCAAATTCGTTTGCTTTTTTTCTTTCTTCTTTATCAAGTGAAGATATACCTCCATATGCCCAATAAGTATGAGCACCAGGAGATGCCAAACCAAGAAAAATACCTGTTTCTTTCATTACTCCAATTACTTGTTTAATATTTTTCTCATTAATTTCTGTATCATAATGTACCTCAATCCCAAGAACAATATTTTCAGGTAATTTAGGTCTAATTTTATCTGCTACAAGTTTTACAAAATCAGCAGTCGTAAATTTTTCACCACCAAAAGAAGGTCTTATATTAGAAGGAACAAAACCACCTTTGCCTGGATTAAATGTCCATCTACAAACTGAATGATAACTTTTTCTCATTGTATTCTCCTTTTAAATTTCATCTCGTTATTAAGGAAATAGAAATTTCTTTAACTTTTTCAAGACATTCTTTTTTTTCTTTTACTTCACTTTTCTTATCCACTCCTTTACATATAATTTCTCCTGAATATTTTGCACCTATTGTTACAAAAAAATTTTTTATTATACTTTTAGCATTTTCAATAAAATCATTTCTTTCACTTGCTTCAACACAAATAAAATATCCTTTTTTATTTTTTGGTTTATATGTTTTGAAAAAATTTATAGCAAGGTATTGACATTGAAATCTATCTATCATCATTTTTGTTTGAGCAGATAAACTACCAAAAAAAATAGGAGAGGCAACAACAATTACATCTGCATTTTCAACTTCTGGATAAATTTTTTGCATATCATCTTCTATTTTACACCTTCCATCATTTCTTACATTTTCACACTCCTGACACGCAACAAATCTCATCTGATTTAATATAAATTTTTTTGTTTTTATCTCTTCTTTTTCTACATGTTTTAGAAACATATCAAGCAAAAGTTCAGAATTACCATGCCTTCTTGGACTTCCGCATATGCCTAAAACATACATTATTTATTCTCCTTCATTTTTTCTCCACAACAAACTTCCTGCTTATTGGATTCTCTTCCGCATTTCTTACATACATATTTTTTACTTTCTTTTTTTCTTCCACATCCACAACTTTTGCACATTTCTCTCACCCCCTTATAGTTAAAAAATTTTAAAACTTCAATTCAACTTCATTTTCCCACAACCCGTGAATGTTGCAATATGAAAAAGATAAAATTTTCCCTTCCTTTGCTGTTTTAAATTTCATCTGTAAAATTGGTTCTGTATAAATAGAACTTGTATCAGGCCCTTCTGTTGAAGCACCATGTGAAAGAAAATCAACTTTACCTATTTGATAGGGAAATTTTGACCCATCTGGCAGGAAATAAACTTCTATCCAGACAATATGATGAGAAGTTGTATTTGGATGGGGTATTTCTTTACCAACACTTACTTTTAAACATATACCTTTTTCTTTATTCTTTTCAATTATCTCAATAACCGGAACATGTTTTTCTTTTTTCCAGTCAGCCGACTGAAATATATTCAGCATACCTACCTCCTTAAAATTTTTTAAATTTTTTACCCGATACATTACATACAGGACAATTTTCTGGAGGAGTCCCTATATGAGTGTACCCGCAGACAGGACATATATATATTTCATCAATTTCAACATCTTTGCCCTTAATAACACTTTTTTTTGCATTTGAATACAACAATTGATGAATTTTTTCTGCTTCAAGTGCATAGTGAATTGACCTATGTGCTTTTTCCTCTCCCTGTAAATTAACTATTGCATCAAAAGAAGGATACATTTCTTCTACCTCATATGTTTCTCCTTCAATTGCCGTCTGTAAATTTTTTTCTGTATTATCTATATATTCCAGAACTCTTGCATGATTTATTGCATGAACCTGTTCTGCAAAAGCAATTGCTCTAAAAAGTCGGGCTATATTTGAAAACCCCTCTTTTTCTGCGATTTCTGCAAAGGATAAATATTTCATATGAGCCATACTTTCACCAGCAAATGCTTCATCTAAAACTTTTTTTGTAATGTTTTTCATTTTCAAAAACTCCATTTTTGTATTCAACCACTGCCAAATTTGACACTACTTTTTATTCAATATCTTCAAGAATATTTATAAGGTCATCTTCATGCTCAACTTCATCAGTTAGAATACTTAATACCATACCATAAGTAATTGGGTCTTTATCTTTAACAAAATCAAGAAGTTTTTGATAGACCTTAATTGCACATTGTTCACCCTTAATATTTTGTTTTAAAATAGGGATAATACCAGGGTCTTCTGGTGCCTCATATCCACAATTTGTTAATTTATACCAATCCTCTGGTTTTAAAACAGGAGTTCCACCAATTTGAATAATTCTGCCGACAATCATTTCAGCATGTTTCAACTCATCACCTGCATGCTGAGTAAGTTCGGCAATTACTTCTTCTTTCATCATCCCTTTAACAACCTTTGCTCCAATCCAGTACTGATAATATGCAAGCCATTCATCCGAAAGTGCCTTATTAAGCAATTTTACTAATTCTTCTACATCTACTCCAACTATTTCTTTGCCTTTTCTTTCCATACTTTCCTCCTTTTTTGGTTATTTTTTAAATAGTTCAATTGCTT
>DAOOVW010000067.1 GCA_035370465.1 bacterium
AAGGGTGAGGGGGGTATTAATTTCTATTATACATTTGATGTAAAAACAGTATGAATATCATAATGCCTAAAAATATGGGAATTTAGGTCAAAGTAAAAATTGAGGTGCGAGGGGAGGGAAAAGTTTATCCGCCAATTACTATGGCGGAAACCCTCATGGGGTTGCTCTCGCTCTTGGGCTATTCCTTACTCATAAGTTTCCCCTTGATTAAACCGACTAAAGTTGCTTCCCTTGTTTCTCATAGTTGATGCTTGTTTTCCCCCTTTGACAAACCGACTAAAG
Source organism: bacterium (assembly GCA_035370465.1). Lineage (NCBI taxonomy): Bacteria > bacterium. The sequence continues at coordinate 283 of DAOOVW010000067.1, forward strand.
TAGCAAAGTTTAGCACACAGAGTTGGTGCCGTAATGTATTTCAATAGGCACAACGGGGTAGGGGGATTTAGAAATCCACCCCCGCCCTCCTTTGTCAAAGGAGGGAGCAATCGGAGAAAAAAGGTGGAAAGAAGGGGATTTGAAGGGGGATTTAGGATTAAAAGCCATCCCATCCTTCCTTTTTAAAAGGAAGGAGAATAATGAACAAAATAGGATAAAAGGGAATCTCTTTATACAAGAGGATTTTAGAAGATGTGGGTAAGGGATAGGGTGTATACCATACGGGCGAGCATTTCCTAACGATACCCCCAAAACGAAAAGCGATGGAAAACAACTTTTTCCCGTTCCCTTTTTATCCCCTGAGTGTTCTTTTAATTAGGTGCGAGGAGAGGGAGTTGAACCCTCACGGGATAAACCCACTGGATCCTAAGTCCAGCGCGTCTGCCATTCCGCCACCCTCGCTCTTGTTCTTTCTAATAGAAATTTATCATTAAAAATTATATGGTTTTTCTCTTTATTTTTCAACTTAACCTTTTTAAAAAATTTTTACAGAGTTGGAAATTTATAATATAATTTCAGTATGGGAATAATAATTTTTATATTTGGACTTATTTTCGGTAGTTTTGCTAATGTATGTATTTATAGATTACCAAAAGGAAAATCAATTATAACACCGGGTTCTTTTTGTCCTAATTGTAAAAAAAGTATTTTGTGGTATGATAACATCCCTCTTTTAAGTTATATAATTCTAAAAGGGAAATGTAGATATTGTGGAGAAAAAATTTCTCAAAGGTATTTTATTGTTGAACTTTTAACTGGAATTTTATTTCTTCTAAACTATAATGTTTTTGGATTAACTTCTTCCTTTTTTATTTATACACTTTTTATTTTTTCTCTTATTATAATTAGTTTTATTGATATTGAAACATTTTTGATTTCAGATGTTATTGTAATACCATGTATTTTTCTGGGGCTTCTTTTTTCTTCTTTTTTCCCGATGATGCATCATTTTTCTGGAAAGTTAGAAGGACTTTTGTATTCACTTGAAGGACTTATACTTGGGGTCGGCTTACTTCTTTTTATTGCTTTTGCAGGTAAAATTGCTTTCAAAAAAGATGCAATGGGGGGAGGGGATATTAAACTTCTTGGTATGATTGGTGCTTTTCTTGGCTGGAAATGTGTTTTTCTTACAATATTTTTTTCTTCTCTTCTTGGGACTATAATAAGTTTAGTTTTAATTGGTTTAAAGAAGAAAAAAATTGATGATTATATCCCATTTGGTCCTTATCTTGGTCTGGGTGCAGTTATAAGTTTGTTTTTTAAAGGGCATGATTTTCTTGGATTCTTTATAAATTAAAAAAATGAGTTATCCAAGTTTTGAAATTGTAAAGGAGTTTTTTACAATATTTGATTTCTTCATTATTGAAAAAGAAGATGTTATTTTTGTGAAAAATTTAAGGGTTGAAAAAGAAGATATTAAAAACTTTATTTTAAAAAAAGAAGATATTTCAAAAATAGAGCAGGCAATTGTAAAACCAATCGCATGGCATACTCAAAAATTTACTCCTTCTGTTTTAAATAAATTTCCTGAAATATTTGATTTTTTTAAACCCGATTTTTTAAAAGATGAAAATTTCAGAAAAATACTTGTAATTCCTGGCTTACCTTCAACTGAGAATTTAAAAAAGAAAAGTATAGAAATAATAAATGACAAAGGAATAGACAATATTATTCTTTTTCCAACTGTAATTTCATCTCTTGTGGAAAAAATAAATTCAAGAAAAGTTTATTTATCATTTACAAATGAGATATTAAGAATTTTAAAGTTTTATGATTTCTTTTCAGAAACAATGGAACTACCTTTCAAGAAGAAATGAAAATAACCTTAAATACATCACTTTTAGAAATACCCTCAGTTGGAGAAAAAAAATATAAACTATTTAAAAAATTAAATATTTTTACAGTTGAGGACTTACTTTTTTATTTCCCAAGAAAATATATTGATTTAAGAAACATTAAAAAAATATATCAAATTCAACCCGGTGATATTGTAACTATAAAAGGAAATGTTATTGCAGTAGAAGAAAAAAGGAGATGGGGAAGAATACCTTATCTAAAAGTTGCTATTAGTGATGGAACTGGTATTTTATATCTTGTTTTTTTCAATCAGACATATTTAAAGAATATATTTAAGGCAGGAGAAAAATTTTTTATATATGGTGGAGTTGAGAAATTTAATAACCAGTTGGAAATTGTTTCACCCTTTTATGAAAAAGAAGAAAATGGAAAAATTGACTATATTTTACCTGTTTATCCTCTTACAGAAGGGTTGTCACAGCGATATTTAAGGAAAATTTTAAAATTTTTATTGGAAAATCTATTGGAATATCCACCTGAATTTTTACCAATTTATGAAAGGCAAAAATATGGTTTTTCAAATATAAAACATGCTCTTAAAAATATACATTTCCCTTTTTCTGAAATAAACCTTCAAAAAAGCAGGAGTTATTTAATTTTTAGAGAATTTTTCATCTTACAATTAAATTTATTATGGAAGAAAAATATTGAACAGAATATTATAAAAGAAAAACTTCCTGATATAAAAATAGATGAAAAAATAATAGATATTTTTCAGGCAAAAATTCCTTTTAAACTTACAAAAGGGCAAATAGATGTTATTGGGGATATTATAAATGATTTAAAAAAGGAAAAACTTATAAGAAGGTTAATACATGGTGAAGTTGGTTCAGGTAAAACTGTAATTGCAATTTTTGCCTTATGGTTTTTTGCTCGTTCAGGATATCAGGCAATTTTACTTGCTCCCACAGAAATTCTTGCTGAACAACATTATCTTAACTGGCAGGAATTTTTTTTAATGCAGGACATAAATGTTTCACTTCTTGTGGGGCAGTTATCAGAAAAAGAAAAAGAAGAAATGAGAGAGAAAATAAAGAGTGGGGAAATTCAAGTTGTTATTGGAACACACGCTTTATTAAGTGAAAAAGTGGAGTTTAAGAATTTAAGAATGGTAGTTATTGATGAACAACACAAATTTGGGGTTGAACAGAGAGAAATTTTAAAGCAGAAAGGCGAAGTAGTTCATCATATTGTTATGAGTGCAACTCCCATACCGAGAAGTGTTGCACTAACAATTTATGGTGATATGGATTTTTCTACACTCGGTGATTTACCAAAAGGCAGAAGAGATGTTATTACATATCTCTTCCATGAGAAAGAAAAAAACAAAATATATTCTTTTATTGAATATCAAAATAAAAAACGAGAAAAAGGGTTTATTATAACTCCTTCAATAAAAGAAAATGAGGATATAAAATCAGCAGAAGAAGAATATGAAAAAATAAGAAATATTTTACCGGATGTGAAAGTTGGACTTATACATGGCAAATTATCTCAGGAAGAAAAAGAAAAAACAATGCAAATGTTCAGAAATGGGCAATTACAACTTCTTGTTGCTACAACTGTTGTTGAATCAGGAATAGATGTTCCAGAGGCAAGTTTTATAATTGTAGAACAGGCAGAAAGGTTTGGACTTGCTCAACTTCACCAATTGAGAGGAAGAGTTGGCAGAAGTGGCAACACCGGTTATTGTTTTCTTGTTGTTTATACTGACAATAAAGAAATTATTGAACGAATTGAAAGTTTTATTGAGGCAGAAAGTGGATTTGAAATTGCAGAAATTGACCTTAAATTAAGAGGTCCTGGGGATTTACTAGGAACAAGACAACATGGTATTCTGCCTTTGAAAATAGGTGATATAATGAAAGATATGGAATTATTAAAAATTGCAAGAAAGAAAGTTGAAGAAATACTTTCTGATGACCCAAAACTTGAAAAAGAAAAAAATAAAATTATAAGGACTTTTATAAATGTATAAAGAAATTGCAGTAGTTATTCCTGCTTACAATGAAGAAAAAAAGATAGGTGAAGTTGTAAAAGAGGCAAAAAAATTATTTGAAAAAGTTATTGTTATAAATGATGGTTCAACTGATAAAACAGAGGAAATTGCAAAAAACCAAGGAGCAATTGTTATTTCTCATAGTAAATGTATGGGAAAAGGGACGGCTTTGAAAACTGCTTTTTCATATATTATTTCTGAAGGCATACCTGCTTTTATAACAATAGATGGTGATGGACAACACTTAATTTCTGATTCAGAAAATTTTATTGAAAAATATAAAAAAATAAAAAGAGGGGGAATTTTTATAGGGAAAAGAAAGATGGTTTCTACAAAAATGTCTTTTTTAAGAAGAATTACAAATACTTCAATGTCTCTTTTAATTTCTCTGTTGTCTTTTCAATGGATACCGGATACTCAATGTGGATACCGCCTTATAAAAAAAGATGTGATTGAAAAAGTAAAACTTATAACATCCCATTATGAAACAGAATCAGAACTCTTGATTAAAGCATCGTGGAAGGGATTTAGAATAGTTTCTGTTCCGATTACAACCGTTTATAGAGATGAAAAGAGCAAAATTAAACCAGGCAGAGATACATTAAGATTTTTTAAAATGATTTTAGTAATAATTTTCCCGCAATTATCAAAGTAAAATTATGGAAGAAAAAATAAATTTTGAGATTTTAAGAAAACAGATGGTTGAAACACAACTTATTCCACGCGGTATAAAAGACAGAAAAGTTATTGATGCTTTTTTAAAAGTACCAAGAGAAAAATTTGTCCCTGACGATATAAAGAAATTTGCCTATGATGATACTCCACTTCCTATTGGAGAAGGACAAACAATAAGTCAGCCATACATTGTTGCTCTTATGACATCCTTACTTGAAGTTAAAGATGGCGAAAAAATACTTGAAATAGGTACAGGCAGTGGCTATCAAACAGCAATTTTATGTGAAATTGGTTGTGATGTATATTCAGTTGAGAAAATTCCAGCACTTGCAATGAGAGCAAAAAACATATTACAGCAATTAAATTATAAAGTTAAAATAACAATAGGAGACGGAACATTGGGTTGGGAAGAATATGCTCCGTATGATGGAATAATTGTAACAGCGGGTGGACCTAAAATTCCAGAAGCATTACTTTCACAGTTAAATGAAAATGGAAAACTTGTTATGCCAGTTGGAGATATTTTTTCACAGGATCTTATAAGAGTAAAAAAATCAAAAGGCAAATTTATTAAAGAAAACTTTGGTGCCTGTCAGTTTGTTCCTCTAAAAGGGGAAAATGGCTGGCAGGAATAATTAAAAAGAGGCACAAGAAGAAATCCATTGTAAATTTAAAATTAAAAACGAAAAATGTAAAATTATAACTCAAAATTTAAATTAGATGTCTACATTATTTCCAGATAATTTTTTTTATGTCTTTATTATTTGTAAGTTTTTTTATCAATTCTTCTACTAATTTTTCTCTATTATATCTTAAAATGAAAGTAAAAGAAGAAATTTTATTTTCTATGTCTCTTTCAAAAGAAATTGATAGAATTTTCATCTGAAAATTTTTTAAAAGTGTCTTTAATTCAGATAGCGTTTTTTCGTTTTCCTGACTTACTACAATTGTTAAAGTGCTATAAATATCAGGTAAAATTTTATGCTCAATTATTTTTAAAGCATAAAGGATAAAAAGGGAAAAAAATGTTGTGAAAAGAGAAATAGTATATAAACCACAACCAACTGCAAGTCCAATACTTGTAACCACCCACAAACATGCAGCAGTTGTAAGTCCTCTAATCCTTTTTGTATCTTTAATTATTGCTCCTGCTCCAAGAAAGCCAATGCCTGTAACAACTCCATAAGCAATACGAGCAGGGTCAATACTCAATATTGGACTTTCAACATTTGAGAAGACATTATAAACATTGAAAGAAGAAATTAAAATTGTGGTTACTCCTATTCCTACAAGAAACATTGTTCTTAAACCCGCTTCTCTTCCATGTTTTTCTCTTTCAAATCCAATAATACCACTCAAAACGCCAGATAGAAAAATTCTAAAAATTTCTTCCCCAATAGTTATGTTCATAACTTAATTATATCAATTCTTTCAGATAGTTCAAATAAATTTGAAAAAGAATTATAAAAGGTTATAATGAAGGTAGTGTCAAAAAACAGATGAAAGGGAGATGAAATTCCCCCTCACCCTTACCCTCTCCCCAAAGGGGAGAGGGAAGAAAGAAAAAAGGGAGAGGCAGAAAGAGGATGGAGTTCCTTCTCCCCGCGGGGGAGAAGGTGAAGATGAGCGGGGATTGTCTTTCCTTCTCCCCAGCGGGGAGAAGATAGATGAGGGGGGAGAGGGATATAAAGACATATAAAAACCTTAAAAGACAAAGAAAG
>DAOOVW010000068.1 GCA_035370465.1 bacterium
CCCCGCGGTTATACTGGACGGTTAAATTTTATTTTTTTGTTGGGTTGGATTTTAAATTTTCTGGTTCTGAATGGACGGTAACTTCGCAATTAGGAATTTCTGCCTTAATTGCTTGCTCAATTGAAGTAGCTTTTTTGTGTACCTGTTCAAGAGAAACATTTGGGTTCATCCTTACATGCAGGGTAATTTCCAATTTGCCAGCATAGTCGTGAATATGGATATGATGAATTCCCTGTCCACCTATGTTTTTAACTATTTTCTGAATTTGTTCTTCAAGGTCGGGAGATGGTGCTTCTCCTAAAAGAAAACTACCAACTTCCAAGATTAAAACCAGTCCTGTATAAACAATAAGAAGGGCAATTAACATACCTAATATTCCATCTAATTTGACCAGGCCGGCTTTGAAGAAAAAAAGACCCAATATAACTATAAGACTGGCAAGGGAATCACTGCGATGATGCCAGGCATCTGCTTTTAATGCTTCATAACCACTTTCTTCATACATAATTAAAGAGACAAAATAAAGGAATTCTTTGAGCAATATAGAAATGAAAAACACAACCACGAATAGAACCCGGAACTGTATTTCTGCAGGATGTAAAAATTGATTCAAAGAAGAAATAAAAAATTCATATCCAATCACACACAGAAGTGTTGCCATTACAATCGTAGCAACTTTTTCGCTCCGTCCATGTCCAAAAGGATGCTTTTTATCTGGTGGTTGTAAAGCAAAGAAAAAACCAACAATAACCAGAACTGATGTAATTACATCAGACAAAGTATGAAATGCATCTGCTTTGACAGCAATACTTTTGCTAACAATTCCAGCCCAGTACTTAATTCCAAATAAAATCAGGTTTATGCCAATACTTATAATTCCTTCCCAGTATCCATATTGGTCCTTTGGTTTTCGTGTAATACCTGATTTTACTAGAAGAATTCTTGTTAGTTTTTTCATTTTTTTCCACTCAGTATTTAGTTTGATTATTGCCTATTTGAATTTTTAACTATTGACAATATATATTTATTTTAAATATGTTATATGATAACAAACAAATAAAGATAAATCAAACAAGGACATAAATTGAAAGAGATGCTTACTATATTTCTGGTCATCAGGATTCCTCTGGGGGGTAATTCCGCAGGCTCATCTATCGGGCTATCCCCAGTAGGAGCCTGCGGATACAGAGGAACAGAGATATATCCTCACAATAGAGAGAGTGAATTTTTCATTGCCTGCCCCGCCTTTTGGCGGATTAAATCCAAAAGTGTATAAATTTACACCCTATCGTTATATTTTTGTTATTCGTTCTTTTTGTCATCATCAACTTCTTTATATTCAGCATCTACTACATTTCCTTTATCTTCTTTCTTCTCTTCTGTTGGTTGTTGTTCTGATGTAGGTGTTTCTGTCTGTTGCTGTTGTTGTGATGATTGTGCCTGTTGATAAAGTATTTGAGCAAGTTTATGAGATGCTTGTTCTAATTCACTCATTCCTGTTTTTATACTTTCTGCATCTTTTGTCTCGCTCTTTATTAAATTATCTAAATTTTTTATTTTCTCCTCTATAGCTTTTTTCTCTGCATCATTTAATTTATCACCATGCTCCTTTAATGTTTTATTTACTGAATATATCAATCCATCTGCCTGATTGCACAAATCAATAAGTTCTCTGGCTTTTTTGTCTTCTTCTGCATGTTTTTCTGCTTCTTTTACCATTTTTTCTATTTCTTCTTGTGATAATTTTTTAGAAGCGGTTATTCTTATTGATTGTTCTTTTCCAGTTCCTAAATCCTTTGCAGAAACATGTAAAATACCATTTGCATCAATATCAAAACTAACTTCAATTTGAGGTACTCCTCTTGGTGCGGGTGGAATACCATCTAAATGAAATTTACCTAAACTTAAATTATCTTTTGCCATAGGTCTTTCACCTTGAAGAACATTTACTTCCACAGATGTCTGATTATCCGCAGCAGTTGTAAATATCTGACTTTTTTTCGTAGGGATTGTTGTGTTTCTTTCTATTACTTTTGTAAAAACTCCTCCTAATGTTTCTACCCCTAAGGAAAGAGGGGTTACATCTAAAAGCAATATATCTTTATCTTTCATTTCTCCTGCAAGAATTGCCCCTTGAATTGCTGCTCCTATTGATACACATTCCATAGGGTCAACTCCTCTTTCTGGTTTTACTCCAATATATTCTTCAATAAATTTCTGAACTATTGGCATTCTTGTTGGTCCACCAACAAGTATTATTTTCTTAATTTCGCTCCTTGTTAATTTTGCATCTTCAATTGCTCTATCAATTGGTTCTTTACATTTATCTATAATTGGCTGGATGAGTTCTTCCAATTTTGCTCTTCTTATTTTCATTACAAGGTGTTTGGGTCCCGTCTGGTCAGCAGTTATAAATGGCAGATTTATATCTGTTTCAACAGTTGAAGAAAGTTCTATTTTTGCTTTTTCTGCTGCTTCTCTTATTCTCTGTATTGCCATTTTATCCTGTTTTAGGTCAATACCTGTTTCTTTTTTAAATTCCCCTACAATGTAATCAATTAAGACATTATCCATATCTGTACCGCCCAATTGTGTATTTCCACTTGTTGATAGAACTTTAAAAACACCTCTCATCATTTCCATTATTGTTACATCAAGTGTTCCTGCACCAAAATCAAAAACAAGAAATTTTAGTTCCTGGTCAAGTTTATTGAGACCATAGGCAAAAGCAGCTGCTGTTGGTTCGTTTATTAATCTTACAACTTCAAGCCCCGCAATAGTTCCTGCATCTTTTGTTGCCTGTCTCTGGTTATCATTAAAATATGCTGGAACTGTTATAACTGCTTTCTTAATAGGAACTCCAAGAAATGTTTCTGCGTCTTTCTTTATTTTCTGCAGAATAAAAGCAGAAATTTGTTCAGGCGTGTATGTTTTCCCATAGATATTATATTTATAATCAGTTCCCATTTTTCTTTTTGCTGCAAAGACAGTTCCTTCTGGATTAACTGCTGCCTGTCTTCTTGCTGGTTCTCCAACAAGAATTTGTCCATCTTTTGTGAAAGCAACATAAGAAGGGAATGCTTTCCCTCCAACTATTGTTGTTCCTTCAGCACTTGGAATTATAACTGGTTTATCTCCCTCCATCACTGCTGCTGAGGAATTACTTGTTCCAAGGTCTATTCCAATAATTTTTTCCTTCATTTTTACCACCTCCATTTTGTAAATATCATTAAATCCTGTTTATATTTAAGTAACAAAAGAAAAAACTTTCTTTAAAATCCATCCTAACCTTCCCTCGGCCATAGCCACGGGCGAGGCCTTTTTAAAGGAAGGAACTTTCCCCTTTTTTTAAGGGAGGATGGGGAAATTTTTCTTTGTTTTTATCTTACTACTTATCTACGGGATAGCCTGTAGACTACGCCCGAGTTAATCCTGCGGACTACTCTCTCTACTTACAGTCAACGAAAGTTGACTGAGTAGTTGATATTTAGATGATAGAGTCGTTTAAAAGTTTCAGTAAATATATAACTATTTAATCAACGAGAACTCATCCATTCCTCATCAAAAATTGCCATTTCTAAATCACCGAAGGATGGTAGTGTTGCATAGTAATGGCTAATGCCTAATAGAATTCTACCATCTTTTAACTGTGATATTCCATGATTACTTAGTTGGTTTAATCCAATATCATCGGCAATAATTTTAGGCTCACTCCAACTTTCACAACCATCACAAGAAAGTGAGGTAACTAAAGGGTGTCGGGGATGTTGAGAAGTTGATGGAATATTATTCCAAACTAAAAGAACATTTCCACTTTTAAGTTTAAGTAATCTTGCCATTGACTCAGGAGCAGGGATTTGTGTCTTTTTTGCAGATTGCCATGTTTTTCCTCCATCTTCTGAGATAGATTCGTAAAGATATCCACTCTTATTTCGGATAATACAGTAAATTTTATTTGGTGAAACTTCAACAAATGTTGGTTCCATCGCTCCTCTTTTTTCTGGCATTATAATATCATTGCTTTTTTCCCATGTTTTGCCTTCATCGTCAGAATACAAAAAATAGGCGATATAAAACTGCTCTTTTTTGCTTTTGTCCAAGGAATAAACGCTAACAAGAATTCTGCCACTCTCAATTTGTAATGCCTCAAAACAGTAAAATGGCATTTCTCTGCCTAAACTCCATGTTTTTCCTAAATCATTAGATTCTCTGAGAATCATACGGGAATAACTTTTTGAATAATCAGCCCATTTTGTAAATATCCGGTGTTTTTTATCTTCCACATAATCAACATAAAAACTCTCTCTTATGAATAATAAGACCTTTGGAGTATTTCTCATTTGAAGCAATAATGCACTGTTCAAGCAACCGGGTGTTTTTAAGAACACTTGAGGGGCTGACCATGTTATTCCTTGGTCATCCGACTCTGAATATAAAACTACACTATCTTTTGAACACTCTTGAATATCATAAGCACCCCATAATATTAAAACTCTACCATCAGAAAAAGGATAAATCTCAGGTCCTTGATGAAATTGTGCTCCTACATCTCCACGAATAAAAGAAAAATACTCCAACTTTCCTGGGGAATACCTTAACGGTGTAATATTTGTAATTATCATAAAACACCTCCTTGCAATTGTTTTATAGTGTTTTCCCAGATTTTTAAATCTCTTTCCTTAGGATTATTAAAAAATTTAGTCCATCGTAATCCATATATTCCTAAAAATTTAGCTCCACTATTTAAAATTTTTTTAACCCCATTTGCAATTTCCTTTTCATTTTTAAATTGTGAGTAATTCTTAATATCCAAACAACCAACAAATCTACAATAAGGATTATTTGCCTCACAGGTTTCTTTTACTTCTCTTATTCTTTCTTGTAAATTCTCTGAAGAAGTTGTCCGAAAGTAAAATGCATCAATCAATCCTTCTTTTATCATCTTTTGCCAAGGCCAAAAGTGCCTTATATCATCCTTTAAACTATATCCTACTGTAGAAAATTCTATTGGATGCTTTAAAGAAAATAATTTTTCTTTAATTTCTTTAACAAATTCAATAGCACAATTTCCACGAAAAATAACCCAATCTGAGTCATTATTATTTTTGGGTTTTCTCCCAAAATTTTCTATAAAAGCATTTACCATTGATTTTTCATATCCAAAGATACAAACTCCATCTTTATCAAGTGGCATAGATAACGGTTCTAATTGTATACCATCGGCATCCACATTTTCAACAATTGTTAAATAACTTTCAGCAAAATAAGAGCGAACATCAAAATTTGCTAAACTCATAAAGGCAATATTATCTTTACCTTCAACTAATCGCTCCCAGGAAGAAAAACCATTACAATCATAAGTAAAAGAAGTAGGAAAATGTTCCATTATTTCATATCCTAATAAATATCTCTTCTGAAGTTGTGTTGATTTTTCTTTATAATATCCTGTTGAAATACTTGCTATTCCTACGGGAAAATAAAGAAAAACTTTTATTTTTTCGTCATGTGCATATTCAACAAACCTTTTAATTCGTGCCAAATATTCATCATGTGCTACTTTAAAATCTCTTATTTTTCTGCCTTTGAGATTAAAAAGAGCATAAGGGAAAGGGTCTGTATAAGGAATAGATACTGAAAAATTATATCTTTTCATTTCATTGACTATCCGATAAATCTCTTCATCTGGCCAAAACAAAGTTTTTGCAACAGGAATTTTTTGTCCATGTTCAACAGAATTACCCAAACTACTAAAACATTCTAAATAAATGTCCATAAATATTTTGGGAGTATTGTTATGGTCTGTGAATTCTTAATAGGTGGTGCAGGACTTTGCCTGTCCGCCACGCTTTGTGGCGGAAGCCCTCGGGCGTAGCCCTACGGGCGAGCCTGCGCCGTCGCTGTCGCTTCTTAAAGGGAAGGGCGATTCCCCTCCCTTTAATTTTTCTCTCCACCAAAACCCTTATAAATATGGGAAAAAGTTTTTTCCCATACCTTTTCAGCCGCAGGAGTTATTA
>DAOOVW010000069.1 GCA_035370465.1 bacterium
GTTGCTATTTGAATACTTACTTTTGCCCTTTCTTCCTTTTTTGCTTCTGCCATCATTTTTATATATTTTTCGGGAACACTAACACCCGCAACATTTTCATTCATATATTTTGCCATACCTGCTGATTTAAGAAGAACAATTCCACAAAGAACCGGAACTTTATAATTTTCAGTCATTTTTATAAATTTTTCAAAAATACTTATATCATAGACGGCCTGTGTCTGAAAAAACTTTGCTCCTGCCTCTATTTTTTTCTCCATTTTTATAACTTGTAATTCTACTGGCTCATAACAGGGACTTACAACTGCCCCAAGAAAAAATTCTGGTTTTCCATCTAATTGGTTACCTACAATGTCTTTCCCTTCAATTAGGCAAGATGCTGTCTTTAATAATGAAACAGAATCTAAGTCAAAAACTGGTCTACTATCTGGATGGTCACCTAAGGTTGTATGGTCACCTGTCAAGCATAAAACATTTCTTATACCTAAAACATAAGCAGATAAAAGGTCTGATTGTAAGGCAAGTCGGTTTCTATCTCTGCATGTAATCTGAAAAATTGGCTCAAATCCCTTTTCAATAAGTAAATGAGAAACAGCAAGTGAGCCAAGTCGCATAACAGAACTTTGTAAGTCAGTCACATTTAATGCATCTACTTTCCCTCTTAAAACTTCAACTTCTTCAAGAAATTTTAAATTTGTTCCTTTTCCCGGTCCAACTTCAGAAGTTATAACAAACTTATTATTAGTTAATTTTTCTTCAAGTTCGCTTACCATTTTTTCTCCTTTTTCTCTCCTTTGGTACTGTCAAAATTTTTGTTACCTGTTCATTTCCCCCTCACTCTCGCCCCTCTCCCCTATGGGGAGAGGATATAGGTGAGGGGCGATTTCATCTCCTTTTCATCTATTTTTTGACACTACTCTCTCCTCTTAATAAAAATAGCGAAATTCAAAAATTTCCCCTCGCGTGTAGTCCGAGGGGACGAACCTAACGCCATTATGCTTCTCAAATCCCCCTTGAAATCCCCCTTTATACCTGTTGTGCCTTTTGAAATACATTACGGCACCAACTCTCCTTTACTAAACTTTGCTACCTTAGTCGGTTTATTAAAGGGGGAAATATCAACTCCCCCTCATCCCCCACTTCTCCCCGGCGGGGAGAAGAGATGAAATCCCTCCTAATCCCCGTTGTGCCTATTGAAATACATTACGGCACCAACTCTGTGGGCTAAACTTTGCAACTTTAGTCGGTTTATTAAAGGGGGAACGTTGTCTCCTTCCTTTATCAAAGCTTGCCCGTCCATCTTTCCGCCAAAAATAGCAGCTGATTCGCCATTGTTTCTGGCGAATGTGGAGGGGAAGGTATGGATGTATTTTAATTATAAATCCCTCTCTATCTCCCTTTATAAAAGGGAGAATTAATCCCCGTTGTGCTTGCTATAAATCTCCCCTCACCCCTGTTGTGCTATCTAAGAAACGATAACGCACCAACTCTGAGGCACAAGGTAAGCAACTTCAGTCGGTTTGTTAAAGGGGAGAGTATTAAAATCCCCTCTAACTCCCCTTTTATAAAGGGAAAAATCCTGTTTATTAAAGAGGGAATTCCTTCTTCTTCCCCATTAACAAATAATTCTTGATAAAAATATCGTTTTCTTTCAAATTTTTATCTATACCCAATTTTTTCATCTTTTCATAAATTTTTATCCATGCACAATCTCTTGACCTATTTACCTCACATTTTCCATTTTTATCCGCTCCTCCACAGGGTCCATTTAAAAGTCCTTTTAAGCAAGAAGTAAAAGGACATATTCCACCTGTCCAATTCAAATAACATTCTTCACATCCAGAACAACTATACTTTTGGGCAGTTATCCCCTGAAATCCATCTAAACAAAATGAATCACATCCGACACTAATATTTTTATAAACTTTTTTATCCTCAATTAAAATTTTTGAAATCACCTGAACACCAACACCACAGGAGAAAACAATAATATTTTCACATTTTTCAAATTTTTTAATGTTTTTATTAACAATTGTTTCTGCAAACTCCTCATTACAAAGATAATCTATTTTTATAATTTCAATTATATTCTGGTTGTTCTTTTTCAAAAATTCATTTATTCCTTCTTCTGGAAAATAAACTTCTTTACAACCAAAACATTTAAAAACAATTACTTTTTTTTCAAGATATTTTAAAATTTCATCTTCATTTTTTATTTTTGTTGCAAGCATTTTTTCCCTTCTTTTATAAATTTAAGCAAGTTTATTTTTGATGAACAAATATACTGGCAACAACCACACTCAATACATTCATTAACATTATATTTCCCCATTTCTAAAAATTTTCCCTCCTGCCCTAAAAGAGCAAAGTAAAGTGGATATAATTCTACAGGACAGGCATCAACACATCTACCACATTTTATACAATTTCTATCTTCATCAAAATTTACAGGTGTTTTCTTTAAAAATGTATAACCAGTTGTTCCTTTTATTACTGCTGTTTCAAAATTTTCCTGACAAATTCCCATCATTGGACCACCCATTTTTATATCATATTCAGAAATCTCATTTTCATCAATAAATGACGGAATAATATGCTTTAATGGAAAACCAATTTTTATTTCATAGTTTCCTGTCATTTTAATATCTTCTCCTGATATTGTAATAACACGACTGATAAGAGGAAACCCATAATTTATTGCTCTATAAATTGCAAGAATTGTGCTTATATTTAAAACAACAACACCAACATCAAAAGGTAGCCCTTTTTTAGGAACTTGCCTACCAGTTAGGCATTTTATTAAAATTTTTTCTGCACCTTCTGGATATTTTGTTGGTAATTGTGAAATTTTTATATTTTCAGATGAATATTGCTTTAATAAATTTATTGCGACCTTTTTATTATCTTCTATTCCAACAATAACATTTTTAACTTCAAGAATTTTTTTAACAATTTCAATTCCTTTTATAATTTCCCTATAATACTCAATCATAACCCTGTTATCTGAATTTAAAAATGGTTCACACTCACATCCATTAACTATTAAAGTATCTACCTTTTTTGGTGGGGATAATTTTACATGTGTTGGAAACATTGCCCCACCCAATCCAACAATTCCTTTTTCATTTATGAAATCCAAAATTTTTTCTTTTGGTAAGTTATACCAATTTTCAAGTGGTTGAATTTCAGAAGATAAGTCATCTAAACCATTATTTTCTATAACTATTGCTGGTTCCAAAGTTAAACTTACTGGATGTATTTTTTCTTCAATTGAAAGGACTTTACCACTTATACTTGAATGAATATTGGAAGAAATAAAACCAGAAGAAGAGCCAATTTTCTGCCCAACTTTTACTTTATCTCCAACTTTAACAATTGGAATAGATGGTATTCCTGTGTGTTGAGAAAGAAATATAATTACATAAGGGGGGTCTTGATACTTTTTAATTTTTATATTTTCTGTTTTCTCCTTTTCCTCTTCTGGATATAAACCACCATAAAAGCCACTTTGTCTTCTTTCAATATTTTCATCTGTCCTTTTTTCTTTTTCTTCATCTGGTATAATATTGTAATTTCTAATTTCAATTGTAGGATTTAATTTCTCTTTTTGTTTTTTTAATCTTTCATATATTTCAATCCATGCACATTTTTTATTCTTATTTACTTCACACATTCCATTTTTATCCGCTCCTCCACATGGTCCATTTAAAAGTCCTTTTGCACAATTTATAATAGGACAAATTCCACCGGTAATATTGAGATAACATTGTCCACATCCACCACATTTTTCAGGACTTAAACTAATACCATGCTCAATAGGGAAATTGGTAGAATTTTCACTAAAAGAAATTGTATCTGAAAGGGCAATCACTATCTTGTTATCAATAATATCTGAAACAAGTTGTATCCCAATTCCACAGGAAATAACTCCAATTACTTCAAAAGAAGAAAAATCAATGTCTTCAATTATTTTATTTATATGATAATTGTTACATAAAAAATCTACAGCAGAAAAATCAACTTTTTTCTCCTGCTTTATCTTCCCAATTATTTCAGGAAAGGGCTCGTCAAGTGTCGCTTTTGTAAAACATTTTTTACACCAGAAAATATAAATACTTTTTGTCCCTTTCAAAAGTTCTTCTATTTCATTTTCTGGTTTTAATTTATAATTTGTGTACTCAATAATTATTTTTTCTTTTTCCATTTATTTTCCTTGCTTCTCATACAAATTTGACACCAAATTTATTGTCTTGTTTTAAATCTCTCCTCTTTTCTTTCTTCTCTCTCCCCTGCGGGGAGAGGGCGGGGGTGAGGGGGTTTTCCCCATTTTCTTTTTCCATTTATTTCCTTTGCTTTTCATACAAATTTGACACCAAATTTATTGTCTTGTTTTAAATCTCTCCTCTTTTCTTTCTTCTCTCTCCCCTGCGGGGAGAGGCTCGCCCGTAGGGTCCTCGCTTTTGGCTACGGATATAGTAATCCACAGAATTTCTCTGGGCTATGCCCGAGGGGATGGATTTATATTTAAAACACCAACTCTGCCCTGCTAATCCCCGCTACTTTAGTCGGTTTGCTAAAGGGGGAAGTTTTTCTCCTTCCTTTTACAAAGGAAGGTTGGGATAGATTTTCTGTAATTACTCGAAATCCCCTCTATCTCCCCTTTATTAAAGGGGAGAATTAAAAGGAGAATTAAACACCAACTCTGCCCTGCTAATCCCCGCTACTTTAGTCGGTTTAACAGAGGGAAAATTGTCAGAATTTATTAACTTGACAGTATTAAATTTTTCATTTTTCTTTTACATCATATCTTTTTTTTCTAACATACACCATAAAAGGGCAAAAATAATTTTCCCATTGTTTTTCATCTGACCTATACTCATTATCAAAAAAGAAATAATCACATACAAGTTCTCTCAATCTACAAATTTCTTTCAGTCGCTTTCTATTTTTGGGGTCAGAAATTGTAAGGTCAATAAGTTCAATTCCTCTTTCAGCAGCAAGTTTTGAATAATTTTTATCTTTTTTTTCCCATGAAATTGCCCTTAAAACTTCACTTCCAATATTTGCCAACTGTTCAACAAGAGATAATTTAAACCATTTTCCATCTGCAAGTTCTTTATGGTATGTCATTTTCCACTTTTCCCTTTACTATTTCAATAATTTTATTTCTTATTTCATAACTTTCAATTCCTCTTGTTCTATTTCCAAAAGAAGGTCTTAAATTTATAATAGAATCAAATTCAATAAAATCATCTCCTATTTTTTCTGGATAAATATTTATTCCCCATATATTTTTTTGTTCTGACCCATTTTCAAGCAAAAATGCTTCTTCATCACTATGTAATTCCCCGCCAATCACCATAATTTTTTTTTCAATGTCAACAACACCTTTTACTAAATTTCCAAAACTTTCTTCTGCCATTTTTTTTAATTCCGATAACTTAATTTTATTTTCTGCTACTATTTTCATTTTTTCCCTCATCTTAATCCCCGTTGTGCTATCTGTAACTCCCTAAATCCCCTCTAACTCCCGTTGTGCTATCTGGGAGACGATGACGCACCAACTCTGCCCTGCTACCCTTCGCTACTTCAGTCGGTTTATGAAAGGGGAGAATATACTCCTTCCCTTTTTAAGGGAAGGATGGGATGGATTTTATCAAATCCCCCTCATCCCCCTTTATAAAGGGGGAAATGACTCCTTCCTTTATCAAAAGGAAGGTAGGCTCGCCCGTAGGGGCTACGCCCTGAGGGGATCCGTAGCCAAAAGCGAGGACCCTACGGG
>DAOOVW010000070.1 GCA_035370465.1 bacterium
TTAATAACTATGCAGTTAATACCAATTTGACAACGGACATAGAGTAAATATTTTCTTCTCACCCTTACCCCTCTCCCCATAGGGGAGAGGCTCGCCCGTAGGGTCCTCGCTTTTGGCTACGGATTATGAACTACGCCCGAGGGATATAAGTGAGGAGGGGGATGTTAATTTTTATTACACCTTTGATGTAAAAATAGTATAATCCCCTTTCAAAATGTGAATTCTTTAAATTTTTTCATAGTTATAATATAAATACATCTATTATTCAAATTCACAATTCTAAATCTACACTACTTTTTCTTTTTGATAATTTTCGATTCTCCATAGTTATAAGAAAACGGGATTTTGGGTTAATAAATAGTTATTTTAATTGGATAGAATCAAATTAGAAATTTAAAATTTATAAAAAAATTATTTATTTAAAAGATTCATATTAAATGTTGTTTGTTTTTCTATTTCATAGGACATTTTAAAAGAAGGAACACCTTTCATAATTCCTGTTTTTTCAATATCCTTTGAGTCAATACTACCTTTTGCCTTAGGAATTATTACTGTTATATTTTGCTTTATCACTTTTCCTTTTTCTAAATCAAAAACTGCCTCGCCATTTATTTTATTTTCTTCCTGTTCCATTTTTATCTCAATAGTTGCATTATTTCCCTCTTTTGTTTTTAAGGTGTATTTTGTTGGTTGTTTTTGTCCAATATCTCTTTGCCAACCACTTGGTGGTGTTTCCCAACTTCCACCAACTTTTATTTCTTCTTCTGGAAGAATAGGCTTTGCGACTTCCCAGAAAGCATTAAATTCATTAGAAGAGAATTTTTTAAGGTCAATGTTTAAAGGGATTCTATCAAAACCAGGTACAATTCCTGCAATGCTTTTTCTAATAACTTTTATAAATTGGTCAATTATTTCCTGTAAATTCTGACTTTCAATTATTTTTCCGTTAGGTGTAAATTTTATATATGCTTCTTTTCCTTTTTCTCCAATATCTTGTCCTTCATAAGTTGCTCTTACTAATGTTAATTTAGTTGTCCCATTTCCATTTTCATCAATATCAATTACTTCTTCTTTAAATTCTATATAAATATTTTGCTCTCTCTGGAAAGGGTTATTGTTTATTTTTCCTTTTTCTTTGTCTTTAATATTCAATCCATAATAGGAAACATCTCCTTTATTAAACTTGTAAGAAAGTTTAACTTTCTCTTTTTCTTCTGTTTCTTTTTGTTCTTCACTTTTTACTTCTTCTTTAATCTCTTGTTCCTCTTTCTCATCAACTTTTACTACATTTACTTTTTCATATTTCCCATTTTCTATATCTTCAAGAACTTTTGTTATTTCATTTTTAAAATCATTCTCATCAGTTAAAACTTTTGCATAAATTAAATTCTGTTTTGCTTTTTCAATTTCTCCCAATTTTGCATAACATAAACCAATATAATAATAACCTTGCGCAAAATTTGCTTTTTCTTCTGTTGATTTAATAAAAAATTCTAAGGCATTCTCAGTTTTTCCTTGACTCAATGCTTCAATTCCCTTTTTAAGTAGTTCATCCCCTTCTTTTTCTCCTGATATTAAAATCTGTGAAGTTATTAGAAATATACTTAAAAAAATTAATAATTTTTTCATCTTATTTTCTCCCATTTACAATGTCCATCTAAATAAAGTTTATTTATACCACCTGAATGTAAAATATCTGCCCAATCGCCAAAATGAGGGTCCTCTAATAACCATATATTTGATGCCCCATAATTACCTTCTTCATCTTCCCATCGCCCATCTATTTTTTTGCCTTTGACTATTGGGTCTCCATCTGGTGGTTCTGTATGTATAATATAACTTGTAAAAGGTGTGAATATAGGATATTCTTGAAGAAATTTAGCTTTTGCTTTTTTACTTTCAGGACAAAAATAAAAATTAGGAGGAGGTGGCCAATTGATAATATCAATTTTATTTAAGTTTGGTTCTAAATAAGGTCTTATAAAATTTGGCCAGTTTATAAAACAAAATGGAAATTCTTCTGCCAGACCTGTATCTCTTGGGGGTATAATTTCATTATAATCAGCAGCATACATTGAAAAGCCCAAATATATTTGCTTTAAATTATTTATACATACAGACTGTCTTGCTTTTGCCCTTGCCTGTGATAAAGCGGGCAAAAGCATTGCTGCTAAAATTGCTATAATTGCAATTACAACAAGCAATTCAATTAAAGTAAATCCCGTAGGCATTAACTTAGCACTTCTGCGCCTATATGCCTGAGCGTTAGCGAAGATGGGTAGGGCTGGATGGTATATTTCTCTCTTTCTGTTTGTCCAGAACAACTCATTTTTCATTATATTTCCTTTTTATTTAGAAAAGTTTAAAATATATATAGTTCAAAAGTTCAGGAAAATTCAAATTTCTTATTTTAAAATCATTTTCATCAAGAAATCTGTTGTATTTCAAGTTTTCTAATTTCAAATTTAAGATATCATTTCCATTTTTTATATCAAGGTTCACTTTTTCTGGTAAGAAATTAAATAGGGTTATGTTTGTTTCATTTTTTGGCTTTGGGAAAGAAAAAATGAGATTACCTGAACGGTTTGAAAATGTAATTTCTTTTATTGTATAGTATTTTTCATAGACAAGAACATTAATTTTTCCCAGGTCAACATCAAAGGCATAAAGGTTTTCATCTCCCTCTTTTTTATTTTTTACCTCAATATTACTAATCATTTTATTTAATTCGTCAAGACCTTTTTTCAATTTTACTTTGTTTATATAAAAATCAATTTTTGGTGCCTTTAATTTATCAATTTCTTTTTTTATGTCTTTATTTTGTTTTGCAAATTCATTTACAGTTGATATTTTGTCTTCAATTTGAATTTGTAAATCGGGAAGAAGAAGTTTAAAATTATCTCCTTTTGTCATGAAAATGAAACTACCAATTTCGGAATTACCCTTAATTAAAAAATTATCTAATTTTCCTGTTGAAAATGAGCCAATAAATTTCCCCTTAATATTTATTTCTTCTGGTATTTCCCTTTCAAAAATTTTTTCCATATAAGGTTTTATTGTCATATATGTGTTTTTACCAAAAGAAAGTTTAAAATATATATCTCCAGTGAAATTTTTAACTTCTCCATCTTTTACATTTTCAATATTATTTTCAATTTTTTTCATAATTTCTGATATTTTTATTTCATCTCCTGCAAATAAAGAAATATTAAAAATAACTAAAAACAATAAAGAAATAAAAAATTTTCTCATTTTATCCTCCATTTTCAGTTTCTTGTAAATTTTCAAGTGATTTTGCAAATTCAATAAATGAATCCATTTCTTCAAAAAAGTTTTGTAAAGGCAATACAATTTCCTCGTTATTTGCTGTTTTTTCCGTTTTATTTCTATATTTTGTCTCTACCTTTGTATTTTTAGATATTATTATGTGTTTGACTTCTTCATTCTTAGAATTCAAACTTTTCCTAATTGGATAAAATTTTAGAAGAAGGATATTTGAAATTAATAAAAATATACAGATATAAGTCAGAATTTTTAATCTGCTTCTTGAGTTTTTTCTCTCATTAGAAATAAAATAACTGTATTTCATTAGTGAATCTAATTCAATATCTGGGTTTTCTTCTGTTTTAAACAACGATTCTAATAATTCATCAATATTCTTTTCCATTTAATTAATTAGTTCCATAAAAATTAAATTTGGTTCACTTTTTATTCCAGAATTTTATCAGGACTTTTTTTGCTTTTGAAAGACGAGATTTCACAGTTCCAACTGGAATTTTTAAAATTTCAGAGATTTCACTCTCTTTTAAATCCTGATTATATCTTAAGAATAAAATTTCCTTATAAAGTTGAGGAAGTTTTTCAATAATTTCTCTTAATTTTAAAATTTTTTCAACTTCGGTATTATTATCTGACTTTACCTTTTTTTCTAATTTTTGCCTCAATTTTATCTTATAGTATTTACTTCTCCTTTTTTTTAGATTTAATTTAGTCATTATACTATAAACATAAGTAAAAAAAGATGATTTTTCTCTAAATTTATTTCCTTTTTCAAGAAGTATAATAAATGTTTCAGATAAAAGGTCTTCAGCATCTTCTTTGGAATTTGATAGATATGCAGCAAGAGAAGAAAATTTATTAAGATATTTTTTAAAAAGCGTAGATAGTGCTTCTTTATTTCCTTTTTTCCATTCTTTTACGAGTTGTTTTTCCTCATTTATCTCCATTATAAAATTTTTATCATAGATTTGTGATAAAGGCAAAAGTTAAAATATCGTAAAAACTCTATATCTTTTTGTATAATACAATTATCTGGATACAAAGTTATATAGTTCCATGAAAAATAATTTTAGTTCACTTTTTATTTTATAATTTTATCAAGATTTTTTTTAAATGTGATTTATAAGTTACAGCTGGGATTTTTAAAATTTCAGAAATCTTGGCTCTTTTTAAAAGTTAAGAGTAGATAAAAACAATTGGTAAAAAACACAAACATAAAGTTATAAGGGAAACAAAGAAGGGAAAAAATTCGGAATAAGTTTTGTATCTTATACAAATCATAAAAATACTATAAATAAAAAAGGGCAGGGGGATTACCCCTGCCCTTAATTTAAAATTTATGGTCAAGCCGCTCGACCTATTAGTACCCCTCCGCTTAGGCCATTACTGACCTTACACTCGGGGCCTATCAACCAGGTTGTCTACCTGGGGTCTTACTCTCCATCTTGCGATGGAGAAGGGAAACCTAATCTTGAGGTGGGCTTCCCGTTTAGATGCTTTCAGCGGTTATCCCTTCCGGACATGGCTACCCAGCGATTACCCTTGGCAGGATAGCTGGTACACCAGAGGTCCGTCCAGCCCGGTCCTCTCGTACTAGGGCCGGCTCCTCTTCAAGTTTCCTACGCCTGCGGCGGATAGAGACCGAACTGTCTCACGCATATTTATCCACTCTTTTCAGAATGGTATGGACTATACCTTCATCCTTTCCTCGCTGGAAAGGCGACTGGCGTATTATTCTTTCTTTTTATTGAAAGAATCTCATCTTTTACAGATGAAGTCTCTACGGGGGTAAGTAAATTATTTTCTTTCAAAAACTTCTCTACTACTTCCGAAGTAATAGTTCTATTGGTAGAATAATTCAGTATTTTGAAAGAATCTACCATCCGACACAATTCCAAAAAGGAATTTGCATCAGAAACCTTAGAAAGTTTATCTATAATCTTCAATCCCAGTTTAATATGTTGTTTCTTCAATTGTACATACGGTTTTAAGGTTTGAAGAATACGATTTACTTCCTTAGGTTGCACAATTGTATAATCGCTGATTCCTGTTTTGCGATGGCGTATATATCCACTTTTCAATTGTGTTTTAATCCAGTGCAGAATCTTTTAATTATTACTCCTCTGATAAAAACTCACACTGCATCTGATTTGGTATCCAAAAATATAATCTTTTCTTCTAACCAATTGAAAAAAAATACTTCCATCGCAATCCAAAAAACCTGCGATATAAGCGAGAATTGTGCGGTCCATAATTTACCACCTTCCCTCGGTATTACCCTTTCAACCAGTTCATATTGAGGAGGGCTCCACCGATATGAGCCAATTTTATTTTTCCTAAAGTTACCTTTAGGCAACGCCAATGTTGACGTTCTGAACCCAGCTCACGTACCGCTTTAATGGGCGAACAGACCAACCCTTGGGACCTGC
>DAOOVW010000071.1 GCA_035370465.1 bacterium
CCCTCCTTTGCTAATGCTCAGGCGGGCAGGCGCAGAAGTGCTAAGTTAGAGCATAGGGGGTTTACATTGATAGAGTTGCTTGTGGTAATAGCGATTATAGCGATTTTGGCAGCGATGTTATTACCTGCTTTATCAAGGGCAAGAGAAAATGCAAGACAGTCAGTATGTATGAGTAATTTAAAGCAGATCGGTATAGCCGTAATGATGTACTGCCAGGATTATAATGAGGTATTACCTTCTGTTAATATAGGACAAAACTGGTACATAAAATTACTAAGATATACAAATCCAAAATTATCAGGTGTACCAGTAGCAGAGTATCCAGCAAAGCCAAAAGGACCCGTAACCGTATTTGTTTGTCCAAGTAATAGATACTACTACACGTCTGGTAGTACTACTCCATGGAGTTATGCTGTTAATTACACAATGAATATGGAGTGCGGAATATTATTTACCGGTGGCCCATCTAATTATCCACGTAAATACGCAAGCATTAAGAAGCCATCAGAAAAAGTTATAATTGGTGATTCTACATATGGTCCGGGTACTACAGGATCCGGAATATCTTATATAGGAACATATATTTGGTTTCAAGGGGGAACTGCTTATGTCGGTACGAACAATCGCTGGTTAGGATATATTCACAACGATGGCAGTAACTTACTTTGGGTGGATGGACATGTAAGTTGGCAGAGAAAAGATATTATAGAGGCACAAGGATTGCAATACGGCGTGGGTAGTGGCGGAGGGTGGTTTGATTTTGATAATTGATATGTGGACAAGAAATAAGGATAATTTTGGCAGAACCGGTAAGAAAACAAGGAGGAATAATGAAAAGAGTAATAGCATATGTGGTATGTATATTTTTTTGTATAGGAATAAGTTGTTTGAAAGGGGCAGAGAATTTATTGTTAATTGGGGATTTTGAATATGATAGAGATAATAATGGAGTTCCAGATGGATGGGCAAAACGGGGAGTTGCAACATCTAATGTGTCTTATTCAATGGATACAGAAGTTGTGCATAGTGGGAAAAAGAGTTTAAAGATGGTATTTGATAGCAAAAGGACAGAGTCAGATGAAGGATATGTGGTATTACGAGATAAAAAGATGGAATTTTTTGAGAGAGGCAGGAAATACAGATTAACAGGATATGTAAAGGGAAAAGAATTTAAAGGGAATGCGGTACTTTCTGTTTCAATATATGGAGAAAACAATGTTCTTCTATTGACAAGTGCGGATAAAGTTGGTTTATCAGGAGAGACAGATTGGTTATTATTAAAGACAGAATTTACAGTACCAGCAAATGCTATTGGTGTAGATGTATATACTGACACTTCGGGAGGTATTGGAGGAGGGATAGTATGGTGGGATAGTATCTCCCTTTATGACATAACAGGGGAGAAAGAACCGGAATATGCGGAAAAAGTAATTGACTCATTTGAGAATGAAGAAAGTATGAAATTCTGGATTTCTTCTGGTGCATTAATTACAAGGAGTGACGAGTATG
This sequence comes from bacterium, assembly GCA_035370465.1. Classification (NCBI taxonomy): domain Bacteria; species bacterium. Next base: position 1,510 of record DAOOVW010000071.1, read on the forward strand.
CTTCAGATGGGAAGTTTTCTTTAAAAATGGATTTCAAAGGGTCAGATACGGATACGTGGCCGGGGGTAAAGCGAACTTTATTTTTTGATAAAGGAGAAGTTGATTGGACAAAATACGAGTATTTAGCATTTGATGTTTATAATCCAAAAACAAATCCTGAATATATTTCTTTAAGGATAGATGATGCAGAAAAAAAGGCGAGTTTTGTAAGTTATGTCTGTGTGCCGGGTACATGGACAAATATAAAGGTAAAAATATCCACTTTAACAGGAATTAATACTTCAATGATAGAGAGTGTATTATTTTATATGAGGATGCCTCGTAGAGATGCAACTTTATATCTTGACAATGTCAGGTTTTTAACAATAAAAGAGGGGGAGAAATGAGAGAGAAGATAATGGTTGTATTATGTTTTTTGTTTTTACGGGTTTTATGGAGTAATAGCACAGAAGGGCGAACAATTATCAATGAGAAATTTCAAAGTTCCTTACTTGACCGTGGGACATGGCAGGTAACCGATGAAGGTGTATCAATAAAAGATGGTAAGTGTTTAATTTCAGAAGGAGGGCAAATTCTTTCAGTTAATTCATATCCAGAGGGAGTACTTGAAATAAGACTATCTTTAACAAAACCACTTACTTCTGGGGCAGTAGCGTGGGGTTTTCGGCACAAATATGGAGCAAGACCCCGTATAACTTTTTCAGTAGAAGAGAGTATGGAATTAAGAGCAAGTATATATGATAATGAAGGTAAAAAGATGATAGACAGTCAAAAAATTCCATTAGATTGTAAAGTTCACAATTACAAAATTGTCTGGCAACCCAAAAGAGTAGTTTTTTATTTTGATGGTAAAGAAATTTTCAACTATGATTTTGAAGAAGATATTGAAATATCCCCTCGTCCAATAACAATTTATAATGTTGGTTCAGACACAGTAGTATCAGTAGAAGAAATTACTTATAGAACAGATGCAACAGATGAACAACTTGCCGAAATAAAAAACAAGTACCAATTTCGTCTTGGTAGTATAAAAGACCTGAAATTTGTAGAGTTAATACATGTGGATATGACAGAACTCCCGGAAGTATCAGATTTCTGGAAAGAAAGGGGATATATAATTTTTTCTCGTCCTTACACTCAGCGAGTATTTTGTGATGATACACCAGAAGCAGGAGAGATAATAGATGTTAATAAAGGGTTGACAACTTTTGTAACACCAGATGAGTATGAACCAATAACATTTGCAGTTCATGCACTAAAAGAGACAAAGGAATATGAGGTTTCAATAACAGACCTTTCAGATGGAAAAGGGCATTTTATTTTTGCTGATGCAATTTCCATAGGGATGGTGCGTTCGCTTAACAAACGCCTTCTTTACAACTATAAATGGAGTCCTGACTATATTTTCATGCCTACTTTTATAGAAGGGAAGAAAAGAGCGAATATTCCCTCAGGTAAAAATGCTCAATACTGGTTAACTATAAAAGTTCCAAAGGATACAAAGGCAGGGAAATATTTTGGTATGATAGAATTTGCCTCTATATATGGTCCAGAGGGAGGAATTCCAACACGTTTTCCTTTGACAATAGAGGTATTACCATTTACTTTAAAAGAAGCAGATAGGTACACATATGGTTTCTGGTATCCAGCAAGTAATTATATAAACACAAGAGAGGAATTTGCATCTGATTTTTTAGAAATGAGAAAGCATAATATGAATGCATTATTTGGAGGAGTTGGGATTGGTGCAACTGCTGAAGAAAAAGATGGAAAAATTGTTATTAAAGGAGTATCTGATAAATTTAACTGGATATGTGAAGAATATAAAAAAGCGGACTTTAAAAAGCCCATTCTTTATTCTGGCGATATTGGTTCTAGTTGGGCGAATTCTCGTGTAGCAGATATACAAAGTGAACAATGGCAAGAAGAGTATATAAGGTATACTCGTGCAGTTCTTTCAATGGTAAAGAAAAATTATGGATTAGACCTTATAGTTCAGCCAATAGACGAACCGGCCTGGCAAGGAGAGGCAATTAAAGATAAATGTGTAAGATATTTAAGACTTTTAAAGAAAGCGGGCGCTGTAACCGAGACCGATGGCCCGTATGATACCTTTATGGTTGAAGAAGCAGGACCTTATAGTGATGTATGGAATATCAATGGTGGATTATGTCCTATTGAGAAAATAAAACAACACAAAGCGGAGGGAAAAATACTTTGGGCATATAACAATGATGTAGAAGGTATTAGACCAGAACTAATGAGATATGCAGCTGGGTATTGGCTATGGATTTCAGGTGCTGATGGTATAAACAATTGGGCTTATAGAACAAGGAGCGGGAAGAGTATATATAATGATTTAAGTGGAGAAACATCAAATTTTGTTTATTATTATCCCAAAACGGACAATGAGATAGGAGGACCAGCAATTGCATTTGAAGGTTTTAGAGAAGGTATAGATGATATACGATATCTTCTCACATGGGAAGATGCAGTGGAAAAGGCAAAAAAGGAAGGAAAAACAAAACTTGCAGGGGAAAGTCAAGCAAAAATTACAGAAGTTTTTTCAAAAATTAATTGGAACTATAGATTAAGAGACCAGGCAAAGTGGCAGAGAACATTTTATTTGAGCACAGGCCAGAAAGCAGTTGTTGGGGATTTAAAAGTGACAAATGGTCTTTCCTGGGAAGATTATGATAAAATTCGTAAAGTTATTGCAGATGAAATTGTAAAGTTGATAAGTGAGAAATAAAAAAGTGGGTTGGCTAAAAAATTAATGAAAATTCTCTATCTATAGAGAAGAGGTTATAAGTTATGTATTGTTTATATTCGAAGGTGCTTTGAAAGTAATTTATATTATAGGAGGTATTTCTCATTACAAAGAATAGAGTAAACTTTATAATATCTTTAAAATGAAGAATATAAAAAAATTAAATGTAAAAGGGTGGTAAAATTTTAAAGAAAAAAATAAAAAAAGAAAAAGTTGGCATTTTATCATTAAGATAAAAGAAGAATTATTGCCAAATAGTAACTACTAAATATTTAATCTCACACAAAATTTTTTTTTGCTGAAGAAGTTTAAGAGAGAAAAAGTTAAGATGAAAAAAAGAGCAGAATATATTGGTGGAAAATGGGGCGTAATGGTTCATTTTTTATCTGATTTTCCATGTAATAGGGAAAGAGTAAATTTAGAAATTGATGAGTGGAATAAAATTGTTGATAATTTTGATATTAAAAATTTTGTAAGGAACTTATCAAAAGTAAAGACAAATTGGTTAATATTTACCATTGGACAGAATTCTGGTTTTTATTGTTCCCCAAATAAAACTTATGATGAAATAGTGAAAAGGGAAAAAAGTAGATTATCTAAGAGAGATTTAATAAAAGAATTAGGAGAAGAATTAAATTCAAAAAATATAAAACTTATTGCATATCTACCTTCACATGCTCCATCAAGAGATATTTACGCAGTTGAAAGGTTAAAATGTACACCCATCTGGGAAGATGGAGGAATAAGATGGGGGTTGAAGAAAGAAGAATATAAATTCCGGGCAGGAGTTGATGAGCGACTTAGTGAATTTCAGAGAAATTGGGAAAATATAATAATAGAGTGGTCAAAAAGATGGGGAAAACTTGTAAGTGGATGGTGGATAGATGGATGTTATTATTCAGATAAAATGTATAATTTCCCAGAACCCCCAAATTTTAAAAGTTTTGCAGATGCACTAAGAAGTGGGAACAAAGATAGCATAATTGCTTTTAATCCTGGTATAAAAATTCCTGTAATAAGTTTAACTGAATACGAAGATTATACAGCAGGAGAAATTGCAAATGGATTTCCTGTTTTTTATAAATGGGTACCTTTTACAAGATTTATAAATAATGCTCAATTTCATATTTTAACTTTTTTAGGAGATATTTGGGGATTAGGAGAAGAACCAAGATTTCCAAAAGAATTAATTATCTCATACACAAAATATATAACTCATCTTGGTGGAGCAATTACTTGGGAATTTCCCCTATCTGATATGAAAGGCAATATAAATAAAAAATTTTTAAATCAACTTATTTCTCTTTCAAAAT
>DAOOVW010000072.1 GCA_035370465.1 bacterium
TGTGGTATATTTTTCAAAATCCACTCTGTTCCTTTCTCTCCCTTCCTTTGTAAAGCATGTCCGTCAATGTCTTTGTGGAGGGGAAGGTTAGGCTCGCCCGTAGGACTACGCCCGAGGGATGGATTTCTCTATATCTCCTTATTAAACCCCGTCTGCTCAACTTATCTCTACCTTGCCTGCCCGTCTGAGCATTAGCGAAGGAGGGTAGGGCTGGTTCGTATGCTATATTTTAAACTACCTGTGTAGAACAATCCTCAAAATCCCCGTTGTGCTATCTGGGAGACGATGACGCACCAACTCTGAGGCACAAGGTAAGCAACTTTAGTCGGTTTACAAAAGGGGGAAGTATTGTAGAAACAAGCACCAACTCTGCTTTGCTACCCCTCGCTTCTTTAGTCGGTTTAATAAAGGGGAAAATACTTGCCCCCTCATCCTTTCCTTCTCCCCGTTGGGGAGAAGGAAATATCCCTCTCTTCTTCTCCCCTCTCCCCACAGGGGATAGGCTCGCCCGTAGGGCTACGCCCGAGGGGAAGGGTGAGGGGGATATTAATTTTTAGTATACATTTGATGTAAAAATAGTATGAATATCTTAGTGTCCAAAAATATGGGAATTTAGGATAATATTTATGCTGTTAAAATAATAAAAAGGGGAAAAAGAAGAAATGAAAACATACTAATAGAAATAATTAAATATCTTAAATTATAGTTTTACATTTGAAAGGTTTAAGTTTATTTTTCTTCTTTTAGTTTTTTTATTTTATCCCTGTAATATATTGCCTGCTCAAAATCCAATTTTTTTGCTGCTCCCATCATCTTTTTTTCAAGTCGTTTTATTGTCTGAAAAACATCCTTTCCGTAATATTCTTCTTCTTTTTCTGCTATTTTTCTTTCTTCTCTTATATTTTTCCCTCCAAGAATCTCACTTACACTTTTATAGATTGGTTTTTCAATTGAACGAGGTGTTATGTTATATTTTTTATTGTATTCAATCTGTATTTTCCTTCTCCTTTCTGTTTCTTCAATTGCTCCTCTCATTGCATCTGTTATTCTATCAGCATACATTACAACCTCTCCATCAATACTTCTTGCGGCTCTTCCTGCAATTTGAATTAAAGATGTCTCACTTCTTAAAAACCCTTCTTTATCAGCATCAAGTATTGCTACAAGAGAAACTTCAGGTAGGTCAAGTCCTTCCCTTAATAAATTTATTCCAACAAGAACATCAAAATTCCCCTCTCTTAAATCCTTTAAAATTTCCACTCTTTCAAGCGTATCAATTTCATAATGTAAATACATAACTTTTATATCAAATTCTTTTAAGTAATCAGCAATTTCCTCTGCTAAATGTTTACTTATAGTTATTACAAGAACTCTTTGTTTTTTCTTTATTCTTTCTTTTATTCTTGGAATTAGGTCGTCTATCTGTGTTTTTGTCTCTTTTACAATTATTGGCGGGTCAATAAGTCCTGTTGGTCTTATAATTTGTTCAACAATTAGAGGTGATTTTTCTCCAAGTCTATTTACTCCACATTTTTCAAGTTCATATTTTCCAGGTGTTGCCGAGACATAAATTACACTATTGGCAAGTTTTGTAAATTCATCAAATTTTAAGGGTCTGTTATCAAGTGCAGAAGGAAGACGAAACCCATATTGGACAAGTGTTTCCTTCCTTGCTTTATCTCCAAAATACATTCCTTTTATTTGGGGGACGGTAACATGAGATTCGTCAATAAAAATTAAATAGTCATCAGGAAAATAGTCAAGAAGAACTTCAGGCCTTTCTCCTGGTAATCTTCCTGCTAAATGACGGCTATAATTTTCTATTCCATGACAATAACCTAATTCTTCAAGCATTTCAAGGTCATATTTTGTTCTCATTTCAAGTCGTTCTGCTTCAAGAAGTTTTCCTCTTTTTTTAAAGTCATCAACACATATTTCTAATTCCTCTTTTATACTTTCTATTGCTTTTGTGAGTTTATCTCTTGGTGTAACAAAATGTTTTGCTGGATAAATATAAATTTCTTCTTCATCAGATAATTTTTTGTTTGTTAATGGGTCAAATTTTTCAATTTTAACAATTTTGTTTCCTACCATGCCAATTCTTACTCCAATTTCTTCATAAGATGGTATTATTTCAATTGTATTTCCTCTTACTCTAAACTTACCTCTTGTGAAGTCAAACTCATTTCTTTCATACTGAATTTCAATAAGTCGTTTCAAAATATATTTTCTTTCTGTGTTTTGCCCTTTTTCTAAATGAAGCATCATTGCTTTATGGTCTTCGGGACTGCCAATTGGGTAAATACAGGAAACACTTGCAACAACTATGACATCTCTACCTGATAAAATTGCACTTGTAGCAGCAAGCCGTAATCTATCTATATCCTCATTTATTGAAGCGTCTTTTTCAATATAAGTATCTGTTTCAGGAATATATGCTTCTGGCTGATAATAGTCATAATAACTAACAAAATACCTTACCTTATTTTCGGGGAAAAACTCTCTAAATTCACTATAAAGTTGGGCAGCAAGTGTTTTGTTATGAGAAATTACAAGAACAGGGCGATTAACTTTTTCTATTACATTTGCCATTGTAAATGTTTTTCCACTACCTGTAATCCCAAGTAATATCTGTTGTTTTTTACCTTTTTCTAAATTTTTAACAAGTTGTTTTATTGCTTCTGGTTGACTTCCCGCAGGTTTAAATTTTGATATGAGTTTGAAATTATCCATAAAAATATTATACCTGAAAAATCCCTGTGATTAGTAAATTATTTATTTACCATTATCACACTGTTTCTTAAACAGAATCCACTCTATTTTAACAACAAAACGGTTATTTTTGCACCTTTCTTTACTTTTTATTTTATCGGGAGGTGCTATTTTAATTCTGATTTTTCGAGTAGATTTCTCTTTTGTCTTGTCTAACATACCTTTTCGTGTAGATTTATTATGTCTCAATTCGAAAATTTGACAATTTATAAATGTATGTTTTACAATTTTTGTAGTTAAAATTTTATGGATGGTTGCTTCTTGTTTTTACAGGAAAAAATAGACATTATCCACGTATTGCTAAATAAGAACATAAGTTTTTCAACTGTTTAATTTCAGCTTGGGTGAGTGCTGTAAGGCACGAACCTGCCGTGTTATACGATGTTGGTTGCCTTTGGTCATCGATTATTTTTCAAGAATTCTTTCCCCTTCTCTGTAATTTCCCATATTCCTCTTGGGGAATGGGGGCTTAATAATCCATCCTGAACCATTACATACCTCTCCCATTGAGCAGTATTTTGCCATCTTATCATAACTCCAGATGGTAATTTTTTATAGTCAACAGAATTTAGAATATGTTTCATTTTAATCTCGACCTTTTCTAAGATTTTATCCATTTCACCTGTACCACCGAGTTCTATCAGTGCTTCTAATATAGGAATGCGAAAAGCTTGACGAGGGGTTCTCTCTCCTTTAGATATTACTCTGGAGTATTTAATTCCTTTTGGGACCATAGTAGTAGGACTAATAGCATTTGCCTTTCCCCCGACAGTAGGTTGTATATCTTCTCGTGGTCTACTTCTATTACAATAACGATGTGTTAATCGTGCATTTGCGGGTATTGTTTTTCCACCTTGCCAATATTGCTCTACATGGTCAACCTCAGCGTCATCAACAAGATGAATCCTCTGTCCACAGATGGCACAGGTAGGATTAGATTCCCAAAGCTGTTTTTTGTATTGCAAAGAAAAAGTTCGTGATTCTGTTTTTGCTGTTCCTACAATTTCTTTAAGTGTAGAAAGCCATTTGTCAAAGCGAGTATGAATTTTATCCTTTCTGTCAGTTGTAACGGTGATTGTATCAATAAATTCCAAATCATGAGTCATAAGCCATATCAATTTTTCCCTAATTTGGTCACTGTTTGGAACAATTTGATTTTCTTCATACATGGCAAAGCCGAACATTACAATGTCAAACAAACCCTTATTTATTTTTCTTGTTTCCCAATAACCATTAGGGTCTTTACTTGAACCAGATACAAATCTTCTATATGCTTTGTCTCCAAAAACACTTTTTGATAATCCAACACTCTTTTTAAAAACAGTTCTGAGTTCTTTTTCTTCAGCATTGTTCAGATTTCTATATTTCTCCATTTCTTTGTTCAAAAAGTGTTTCATGGAAGGAGTATATTTAAGATGTGTAGTGTGGAAGAAGGCAAAGAAGCGTAAAATCAACTCCCTATCTTGCATACGATAATGTGGTTCTTTAAGCCCCAATAAAAATTGGAAATCTTTATCTTCGGCTAACTCTTTTAACAAATCATTATAGTTTCCCCGATAAATACAGTTTCGCAATTCTTGTGCATTAAGTTGAACGGCTCCTGTATTTAATCGTTCAAATATCTCAAATTTTACATCTGGATTGGACTCCTTTCTAATTTCTATAATTCTGATTGTGGCATTTTCAAATTTATCCTGAAGGTTTTTGGGAATGTTTTGAAATCTTTTTCCATTCAGTTCTGTTAAAATCGTTAGTCCACTTAGTCTCAAGTTATTTTCAAGGAATTTGATAAAAGCATTCAATCTCTGCTGCCCATCTATAACTGAATATTTACTATCTGATTCCTCGCTTAAATAAATAACAGGTATTGGAACTTCTAATAATACCGATTCAATTAAACGACTTGATTTGGTATTATCCCAAACCTGAAGCCTTTGAAACTCTGGCCGTAGTTCCAAATTGCCCTTTTGATATTGACGATAAAGTTCAAAAATACTTCTATCAGGTTTATCTGAATATACCCGCCGTTCTTTCGGTAGTATTTCTGTTGGTTGATCTTCTTTCGTTTCTTCAAATTCAAGTTCTCCTTCGTTCATATTCTAACACTCCTCTTTAAGCAACCAATGGGTAAATAGGGACAGCGACCATTTAAACTCCTTTCGCTTCCAGTGTTCTTGCCCACATTAACCCTTGTCAGGTTCGTAATGTATTAGCTTCAAAAAGTCAAGTTTATTTTTCCAGTGTAGCACATCTTTAATTTTGTGTCAAAAGAAGAACCTGCCTGAACTACATAATTCAGTTCCAGCAATCAAATAAAAAGGTAAGTATTCAGTGAACCCCATCCCGATAATTCGGGCCGTTTTCTGTCTTTGCACGGTGCTAAAAACAGAACGGGATTTACTTTCAACAAATCAACTTCCCTTTTAACTTTATCACATACATCTATAAATTGTCAAATTTATCTATTTTTTTAATTATACTACCCCAAGTTTTTGTCAATAGTTTTCAAAGTATTGTTATTCCTGTATTTTATCATTTACCATTATCTATTGACAGGAAAAAAATTGGGGGTAAAATAATTACTTATTATAAAACTGACTGGTCAGTCATAATGAATAAAAAAAAATTAATATTAACA
>DAOOVW010000073.1 GCA_035370465.1 bacterium
AGTCCATTTATGTGATTTCCTTCTTTATTTACATATTCCCCTTCACTATGATTTACCAATCTATGTAAATATCCTTTTGTCGCTATCCCTGTATAACCTCGCCAAGTATCTGAACAAACAACCGTCCCTTTTTTAACTTTATTCTCAATAAGCGGCTGTAAATCTTTCTTTTCTACTCCATCTATTATTCTTGCCCATACTCTCCCATCTCTGCAAAGAATCCCAAAAACTGGCTGATTCCTAGTTCCTCTCTCTCTTTTGCTTTTTACTTCTTTCCTCTTTTGTCCCATATTTTTATTCTTCCTTCTGTCTTCCAAAATATGTCTCATCTACTTCTACTATCCCTTCAAAACTCTTTGGAATATCTCTTTTCATAATTTCCCTTATTTTATTACAACATTTTAAAATTTTATACTCTGATAATCCCGTTTGCTCTTTTATCATTTTTACCCTTCCAGATACTAAAAACCACTTCAAAAATTTCTTCCATTCATATCTGTTTAAATTTAACAGATGCTTCTTTTTTCTAAACTCAACTTCACCCCTTCAAGACAGGAAAACCATAAGTGTCAGAAGTCAGGAAAGATATTGGTATGTAGCACCTTAGGTAATTACAAAAATTTCTTGATTTTTCTGCTGATTTATTAGACCTTATATGGTAAGGATTTCCTTGTTTTTGAACCTTTTGATGCTAATATATTACTGGATTTTATAGTACACTAATTTATCACAAAATCTTTTTGGGATATATTATTTTTCTATTTTCAAATTATATTTGCTTGTATTTCCTACTTTATCAATCGCATAGATATTAAACCCATTTGGAATAATAACAGTGCCAGATTGAGGAAAACCCCAGATTTCTATTTCTGTAACTGTTTTCCATCCTTCTCCAAAAAGAAGAATTTTTAAATACCGAATTTGTTGTAATTGAGAAAAATTTGCTTCTGCAACATATAAGTTCAAATGTGGCTCTATATAATATTGATATAACGGAAATGATATTCCTGGTAAAGAAGTCATTTTTTGCCAATTTTCATCCTCTTCCTTTTTACCCCAAATTTCAATTCTATCTATATTTTCCCAACAATATACAATTACCCTACCAATTAAAACATTGTCTTTAAGGTCAAAAGTAATTATAGTAGGGTCAGAGCCAATATCCCATCTTACTTCTGATATACAAAACCAACCAGGACGAGCATCTCCATCTATAAGGTCATAACCAGTGTCATCTTTTCTTGCCCCCCATTGGTCAGGATAAGGGTCAAGAGAATAACTAATTGTTTTTTCTTTTATATCTTTATCATTTTCTGAAAGAGGAATAAGAAATAGGTAATCATATTGGTAAAAATTGTCTTTTACTTTATTCATAGAAATACGACTACTTACTTGTTCTGCTTCTGGTCGCCATTTATTATAATCTCTTATCTGCCATTGAATTCCTTTCTTTTTCGCATCCCATCCAAAACGAGGTTTTATTTGAGCAGGAAATGCTAATGGTTCATCTGTCTCAACATTTATTCTAATTCCTGTAAGATTGTCAGAAAAATAAAGTTTTTCTGTATTGACTTTTATTTCTGGTGGTTTATCATCAACTAAAATATCTGCTTTTAAAGAAAACGGGAAAAACTTATTACTTTTATCAAATGAAATAGAAGTAAGAGTTACAGAAAAAGTTAAAGGACCTTTTATGGTTTCTTTTAGTTTAAAACCAATAAGAAATTCAATTCTATTCTCAAAAAAAACAGGTAATTCTAAATCTTCTTTGAAATTTACTTGTATTTCCGGAAATTCATTTGTGTTTATTTCCCCATCTATTTTCTGCCAGTCCTGTGGAAAATTTATTAAAAATTTATTATATTCTCCTGATGCCTTAAAAACATCTATCTCCTCTATATCTTCTCTCTCTAAATTTGAAAAAACTAAACTAAATCCACTTATCTTTTCACCAGAAGTGCCACATACCTTTAATCCAAATGGGGCAAGATATTGTCCTTTCCCAATAGTAAAATCATCTGCCAGTTTCTCTATCTGTATTGTTATACCCCCTTCCACAGAAAAAACAGTAATAATAATTAATATAAAAAAACAAACTATTCTCCTCATTTTTCATATGCTCCAAATTCTGCAAGATGTCCAAAAGAAGAAAATTCTATCCTGAATGCTTCTGTTTCTGGAATATCTATTTCATATTCATGGACAACTGCTTGACAAAGTGAAATTCCCTTTTGTTCTGGTGAAAATTCTACCCACTTATTTATTTCATCATCCCAGAAAAGATGATATATCTTTGGTTCTTTTAAATTTATCAAATGCCAATTATTATCAGAAAAATATTTTACATTATATGAAATTTTATTTAAGTATTGCGGAGAAAAAACTAATCTTATTCTCTTTATATTGCTTTTTTTTCTTAAATTTATTTCTACATAAGGTGAATTATCATTATAAGAAAGCCAATCACTTATATAACCACCATCAATTGCAGCAAAAGAACAACGATATGGGTTGCATGATGATACCTTTATTTTCCCTCCTTCCCATCCTAATGCTAAATTTTCAGAACCACTTACCCCAATCCATGCATCTTCTTCTCTAAAATTCTCCAATGTTTTTCTAAATGGTAAATCTGGAACTGGTTGACTAATATAAATATGTGTCTGATAAGGGGCAAATTCATCTGTTATTTTATTTCCATCTCCTTTAACCTGTCTATTCTCTGAAAGAACCCAATATGTATTTTTATCAACAGGTATATCTATTTGGTCTCTTGTATTCCTTGTATTAACTGCAAAAATATATTCAACGCCATTTAATTCTTTCTTCAAATAATGAACTGATTTTATTTTAGACCAATTAACCTCATAAGAAGATAATAATACTGGTTCTAAATAATGTATTTCTGAACTAAATTCTTTTAAAGCAGACCACAAAGCAGGAACATCTAATAAATTAGAAGAAGAAGAGGAAAATGCCCAATAGATAATCCCTTTTGCTCCATGAATTAGTGATAGATATGTCATTGCTCTTATTTCTTGAATTGTTGGATAACGGGATACCTCTGGATCCCCACCAAAATAACCACTTGGAAAACATTGAAGAACTGCCCACACTGGCTTTTTGTTTCCACAGGACTTTACTGCTTCATCTATAAATATAGATATTCTTTCTAATGGTCTCATAGGAAAATTCTTATTTTTCTCAAAACCTAAGTAAGGGTCCATCATTATTATATCTGTTAGGTCTTTATCTAATTTTATACCTCCTGTGGTATCATGAACTACACTAATTGGCCTATAAGGGTCCATATCTCTCATAAGTTTTAAGGCATCCCTGTATGCTGACCTATTTAGGTCCTTGTGAATTTCAGGCTCATCTGCACAATACCAACCAACTATACGATATGGATTCTGAGAAATTAGGTCTTGAACTTTTTGAATACCTGCTTGATTTAATTGACTTGAACGAGCATGAGTAAATAATCCAATAGTTGAAGCAAACTCCCATGCTTGATTTTCTTCTAACCACTCTAATGTCTCTTTTGATGGGAGAGAATAACTAAATATAAAATTATATCCACTTTTCTTGTAATTAACACAAGATGAAACACTATAAAATCCTAATGGAAAAACTGGTTTCCCTTTTACTACAAAATTATTGTTTTCATCTATCCAAACTTCTGTTCCTTCTGTTGGAGATAGTTTTTTTAAAGGAATGACCATCTCCCCTTTATCTGATTTTATTTGAATAAAATATTCTCCTACTTTTAAATCTGGTATAGGAATAGATATTTCTTTTTCTTTACCTTTAAATGAAAAAGATTTTTGAACTATTTCTTTATTGTCTTTGCCTTTTATTTTTATTGTCCCTTTTAGTAAAGAATTTGAAGATAAATTCTCTATTTTAATAATAATAGAAGATATTTTTTGTGATGGAAAAATACTATTTCTGTAATATGGCTTCAATAAACTGACAGAAAAAGAAAGTGGCGGAACTTCTACCTCATCTTGCCAAAAGTATACAATTTCATCTCCTTCTTTTAATTCACACTTTATTTTATATTCTCCTTCTTTTATAAGTGAGATTGGAAAATTTAATTCTGTTTTCCCAGAAGAAAAGAAAATTTCTTTTTGTTCTTGATGATAAAAATTGTCAACACCTGAAAGTAAAAAATTTAATATATATGTTTTTCCATCTCCTTGATTGCTGAAATCTATTATTAAATTGCCATTTATAAGGCCATTTTCTCTTGATAAAAAGAGAAATTTTGCATTTTCTACTTTGATAACTGATGATATTTGGGCATTCACTCCTTCTAAAAAAGCAAACTTTTCTGGATTATGAAAACCCCTTTCTTTCCCCATTGGTGGCCATACACTTAATTCTCCATTTATTTTATTCTCACGAGAAAAACTTATTCGCCAATCAGAAGATAAAAAATTATCAAAAAGTCCAAAAGGTATTGACATCTCTACTATATATTTATCACTAAACACCCTCGATTGCACTTCCCAACTGCCTCCCCATTCAGGAATGTCTATACTCCCCTCTTCTATTCTCTTTTCATCGTATTTTATACCTAAGGTATTGGCTACAAAATGATAATATGGGTCTGCATCAGAAAAAGGGGAAACAAATAACTCTACACAATCATCATTCCATACTTGCTTGTCATTCTCAATAACTTTTGCCTCTAATTTGTCAATATCTTTTTCTTTACAAATAAATGCCACAAATATTCTCTTGCCATTATGCCATATTACTGCTTCACTTTCCTGCGTCGGTATTTCTTTACCTCCAAGTAAATAAAAAGGACCCGTTGATACTGCTTTTTTCCATACATCTTCTTCTATATTACCATCTATAATTACATTATCTTGAAAAAATGGAATTCTTATCCTCGGTATTTCTTCACTTATTACAGGATAATTTAAAAAAAGATAAAAAATAAACATATTTACTACTTTTTTAAAATATTTCTTATTCATTTTTATCTCCTCTTTTTCTGTTTCTCTTCCTTTTTTAACAACCCATCCCCTTTTGAAATCTCCCCTGAAAATTCCCTCTTACTCCCGTTGTACCTATTGAAATACATTACGGCACCAACTCTACTTCTGCTACTCCCCGCTACTTCTGTCGGTTTTACAAAAGGGGAATTTTAACTCCTTCCTTTTTTCCTTTTCATCTCTCTTTCATCTAAGTTTTTGACAATACCTTCTGTTTACCAGTTAACTGCT
>DAOOVW010000074.1 GCA_035370465.1 bacterium
AGTAAAAACTGACTTAAAAAGAAATTTAAGATTTTTTATAAGTGGAAACAAATTTATTTCAAAATAATAAAGTGCAAAATGTAAAGTACAAAGCGTAAAATTAAAACGAAAAATTGAAAATGAAGAACAAGAAAACAAAAAAGTTTTGAACTTTAAGTTATAGTTTTACACTTTGCTCTTTTAATTTTAAATTTATACTCTGTACTTCTTAGTTAACACAGTTGACTGAGTATTATAGCCATCTTCTTTCTCTCATTGCTTCTATAAGTTCATTTAAAGAAATATAAGTAGCAGCAATTCTATAAGATGACCTTAAATTATTTTTAATATTCAAAATTTTCTCAAATGAGTCAGATATTTTTCTATCAATGATTTGATAAACTTCCTTTTTATTTGTTTGATTACCTGACTTTGCATTCCTCCACTCAATATAAGAAGCAATTACTCCTCCACTATTACATAATATATCTGGTAAAATTATAACACCCTTTTTTTCAAGAATTTCATCTGCTTTTTCATTAACGGGGTCATTTGCTCCTTCAATAATTACTTTTGCTTTTATATCTTCTGCGTTTGTTTCATTTATTACTTCTCCTGCTGCTGCAGGAATAAGAAAATCAACATTTAAGTTTAATAATTCTTCATTTTTTATATTTTCACCCTCTGGAAAATCAAGTACACTTTTATCTTTAGTCGGTGCATAACTTAAAAGTTCTTTAATGTTTATACCTTCACCATTATATGTTCCACCAAATATATCACTAATAGCAACAATTTTTGCTCCCATTTCAGACAAAAATATAGCAGTATTTCTTCCAACATTTCCAAATCCCTGAATAGCAACTGAGCAATTAGAAATTTTTTCTTTTAAAATCTTTTCACTAACTAAATAGGTTGACATAGCGACACTTCTACCAGTTGCTTCATTTCTACCAGGTAATCCTCCAATTCTTACTGGCTTTCCAGTAACTGA
Source organism: bacterium (assembly GCA_035370465.1). NCBI lineage: Bacteria > bacterium. The sequence continues at coordinate 974 of DAOOVW010000074.1, forward strand.
TTCAGGAATATGTGTTTCCCCATAAATAACAGCCATATCCTCAGGGCCACTGCCAAGGTCAGGTGCAGGTACATAATATCCAAAAATTAATTCTTCTTTTATCATATGAACAAATTCTTTAATTATAGCAACTCTCTTGAATTCATCAATATTTCCTCCATTTATCTTAATTCCTGATTTTCCTCCACCAAATGGGATTCCTGCAAGTGCATTTTTGTAAGTCATAATTTGAGCGAGAGTTCTTGTTTCATCTAAACTTACATCAGGAGAAATTCTTATACCACCTTTTGCAGGGCCTAAGGCAACATTATGATAAACAACAAATGCATCACAAAAAATAATTTCGTCTCTTCCTGTTTTCAAATTTACATTAAAAGCAATTTCTTTTTCTGACCTTGTTAATAAAATTTCTGCTGCTTCAGGTATATCAATAAACTTTTTCATCTTTTCAAGAGAAACAATAGCCATTTGTTCTTGTATGATGAAGTTAGAGTTTTTAGAGGAGTTATTTAGAGTAATTATACTCCTTGTGAACTCTATTACTTCACATACAATAATCACCTCCTTTAAAGGTTTTAATTTTAAGGAAGGGGAAAGAAAGCGGATATTTTTCCTGCTATTTATAAAAGCACGACGAAGTTTGCTTCTTTCTCCTTCTTGTTTTTTGTGTTTTAATATATCAGTAAACAGGGAAAAGAGAGTAGCACGTTTTCCTTACCCTTTAAAAGGGAATAAAATGAGAGCATTCTACGGAAAACTTTATGGAGTAGTTACTGAAAATAAAGGAAATTACGGCTTTGTCCATTTGAATAAACCAAATGGCTCTAACCGAATATCAAAAGCAAGGTTACAGACCATAAAGTTTCCTTTTTTCTCTTTATCTGACACAAAAGAAATCAAACCTCTTTTCCTCCATCCCTTTCTTTTTTAATAAGTATTCTCTTACCATTTTAAAAAAATGCCCGCTTTAACTTATTATATTCTATTGCATTTATTTTTCTTTTTAGTTGTTCTGATAGTTGTTCGGATTCTTTCGTTATTTTATCTTCAAATTTATACAGGATGTTTAATATCTGATAAGTATCTGAGACAGTAATTTTTTGATTTATAGATATTGTTTTTTTATTTCCTTTTACTATATATTTTTCTAATTCTTTTATTTTATTTCCTACTTTTTTTCTTAATTGTTTTGATGCAATTTCATTGTTTTTTTCAAATATCAACTCATTAAAAATATCTGGTTGATGAAATCCTCCAATTAATATCTTTGCCCATGAACAAAATTCTTGTTTATCAGAAACACATCTGTTTCTACATATATTCCCTGTCCATACACCTTCTGGATATCTACCTAACACTTCAAATGGTATCCTTACTTCTATTGACCAATAATCGTTCCCTTTATATACCTTTGCTTGCCAATCGGAAAGTTGAATAGAACTACTTGAATTCCATTTACTACCAATTGCATTTATAACGAACTGATAATATGTCTCTGCACCTTCTGGATATATAAAAATTTCTATACTATCCTCTTCCCATAAAATCCCACCATCTGAATACTTCGCTTTTATCTTGTCCATTTTTTCTTCATAACATATCACCCCTATATATAAACTATCCTCTGATATACCAATTTTCACTTCTGTTTTATAGGTAGTTGGGTTCCCTGCTCCAAGTATGTAGAAATTGTCAATCGCTTTTACTTTTTTCCAGACATCCTCATCTAATTTCCCATCTAATTTTATTTTCCCAGAAATAACAGAAACAGTATATATTTCTTTGCTAAATAAAGTAAATGGAATAAAACAGAATGTAAAGATAAATAAAAGAAAATTTTTCCCCATTTGAAATTCCTCCTTTCTTCTCTATTGCTTCCCCTTTAATTTCATTATGTAATCAATAATCTTTAGTCGTAAGGTATCCATATCTTCTATATCTCTGTTTATATCCCCTTTCTTTAATTCTTCTAAAAATTTCTGTGCTTCTTTTTTCACCATCTGACTATCCTTTGCCTTTTTTACCTCTTCAATTAATACATTCAAATACCTAACATCATCTATCCCTTCTCTATATCCCTCCCATTGTAATGTGTCTATTACTCCATCACCTGTTGGATATACCATATTATGTGCTTTATATTTTCTCTCACACCAGTCAGACCACATCGGTCCAAATCCTTGTATTTCCCAATGATAACAGTATGTCATAGCTCCATCATAGTTATATTGCCAGAGAAGTATTCCAAAATTTCGTCTGTATGTATCTGGTGCTTCTATCCCTCCTTGTGGATTTCCATAACAAACAATTTTGTGCCCTTTTGCATGCCATTTTTCTGCTTCTTCTCTTGATGGATAACCAGCACAAACAAGCAAATCCTGTATATCCCCCATTAAAGAAAAATTATCACCTTTATATCCAGCAACAAATACTTTACCTCCTGCCTCGTGTATTGCTTCCCAGACAGGCCTTTGAGCAGTTAATCTTTCCTCCCTTGCTTCATCAATACCATAAAAATATACATCATTTATCCCGTAAGATCTCCCAAAATCTACAATCTTTTTTACGTTTTCTTTGAGTTTGTTCAAATTGTCAGAAGTCGGTTCTATAAAATGTCTTGTTCTCCCACAAAAAAAGTAAAAACCTCTTTTATAGAGACCTATTTCCTGTAAAATTTTCAGTCGCTGCCCGAAATCATCCTTAATTTCTTCAAAATTTTTGTCGACATAAGTATCATGAAAATATGGTTCTAAAATCCCATGGGTATATAAATCTTCATTTTCTTTTTTGAAATTTTTTAAATCCCGGCTCATTCCCTGACAATAAATAGATGAAATGGGATAGTAACTACATAACTTGAATGGTAAAACATTTATCTTCATTACAATATTCACCAATTCTTTCCCTTTATTCTTTATTCCTACATTACCTTCATATATTCCTGCTTTTTGGTCTTCTGGAATTTTTATTGTCAACCAGACCTGTTTATTCTCATTTTCTTTTAATTCAAAAGGAAGGAGTTTTTCACTATCCTTTACAAGTGTCATCCCACTCCACTTGTTATAGCCATCTGGTAATTGTTTTTCGATTTCTTCTACATCATTTCCTGGTGTTATATCAATATATTTCTCTTCTTTTTCTGTCTTTATCTTTATATAATTTTTCCCCTTTTCATAGTCAACTTTTATTAAATTATCATCATTAAGCAATAATTCTGGAACTAATACCTTCTTGCCACTATATCCAATGGGACTATATCCTCTTGCGGGTGTTTTCTCTATATATCCTCTCCCTTTATCTTGATACCAACACTTTACTATTTTTATATCTACTGATGATGATTTTATTATTTCCCCTTCTTTACTCTTTAAATCACTTACTTCTATTTCTACCTGTTGAAGATTTTCTTTGCTGTTTAATACAAAACTCCCTGGTTCATATTCTCCCGGTGTTGCTATAATTAAAATCTCAGATGTGGTTGGAACAAATACCGGCTCATTTGGTAACACCCTTTGATTTGATACAGGATACGTTAATACAAATACCTTCACTTCTTCTGCTTGAATAGGCAAAACAAAACATAATAAAAACAGGCAGACAAATATCATTTGCTTCATAATTCCCTCCTTTTCTTATTATTGGTACTGCCAATCTTTTATAATGCCTTTCTTTGTCTTTTAATGCTTTTATATGTCTTTATATCCCTCCCCCTCTTTTCATCTATTTTTTTGACACTACCTCCCCGTTGTGCTATCTGGGAGACGATGACGCACCAACTCTGCCCTGCTACCATTTGCTTCCTTAGTCGGGAGCAGTTGTGCTATCTGAAATCCCCCTTTATCCCCCTTTGTTAAAGGGGGAAATAAAGCACCAACTCTGCTCTGCTAAGCCCTGCTCCTTCAGTCGGTTTGTTAAAGGGAGAACTTACTTACCTTATTGTTTCAAGAACCCGGTTTTTACAGAAAACCAGGTTCTTCTATCTTAACATTTTTCAAAGGGGGAATTTATGGGTAATCTCTATCCTTATGGCCCGAGGGGTGGATTTGTTCTTTACTTCTTTCTACTCTCTACTCGCTACTTTCAGTCAGTGTGATTGAGTAAGTATATACGAAGAACTTCTACCAAATAAACTCGCTAAGAAAATAAAAACTCTCTTAATTCTGAAAACCC
>DAOOVW010000075.1 GCA_035370465.1 bacterium
GAATATCTATAAACATTTTTTCTCCTTTTGTTTATAAAGGTTATGCCAAAATTGGCTATAGCTTTTATAATGCCTTTCTTTGTTTTTTAATGCTTTTATATGTCTTTATATCCCTCCCCCTTTTTTTGGTAAAATAATATGAAAAAAGGAGGTTTTTTATGTCTCAAACAAGTAATGTTAATCGTTTTGTTCTAGGGGCCCGCCGGATTCTGCGTACATATTGCCTCTAAATTGCCCTAAATCTTTTTTAAATAACTTTATACCTATTTCTTGATATAGTCCCTGCCTTATTGCTCATTTATGCCCTATTTACTTTTAGTCCTCTTTTTTCACTCTTTCTGTGCTTTTTTCTATTCCCAAAATTTTCAATGAACAATTTTTTCTCTGTTTTGCTTTCAGAAAAACACCCTTTTTCCTTTTCATCTTTTTTTTTCATCTATTTTTTGACACTACCTTATATAGTTCCCATCTAAATATTCCCATGCACCATTTTGATATTCTAAAAAGCAGATACTTTATCTTCTACTTCAATATTATGCAGTTTTGTTCTTGTTTTTGCTTCAATTTTATAAGGTAATCCCGCTAATAAGTTCAGTTGGATTTACTCTTCCCCAGACCTTCTCAATTACAAATCCCTCTGCATACAAAACACCGCACTGTAATCCCCTGAACTTTCCCATTGTTTCAATTATATTTAAAGGGTCAGAAAGATGATGTCCTTTTAACCATTTATATTGACTCTCATGACAGAGAAACATTTTCTTTTTTATCTCAAAAAATTCAGTTATATCAACATAATAGTCAGGCTGAAATTTAAGTCCAACGGAAGTATCCATATAAAAAATTGGAGTTATTTTTTCCCAGAATGTTTCTTTTGTTTTATAATTTGGTAGTGTTGCAGTAAAAGCAGCATCAAAAACAAGTTTTGATGTAGTTGTATGGTCTGGCATATAATCATCAGGACTATGAGTGATAATTATATCTGGTCTTGCATGTCTTATAATATCAACAACTTCTTTTCTCATTTCTTTTGTTGGATAAAGGTCAAGGTCAGATGCAATTGGTCCAAGAACTTCTGCATTTATCAAACTACCTGATTTTTTTGCTTCTTTATCCCTTATTTCCGCAAGTTGGTCAGGTGTTATATCCTTTCCTCCTAAATTTCCATTACATAGATGAGCCATAAATATTTTATGCCCTTTTTTTGAATATTTTGCTAATGTTCCACCACATAAAAGTTCAAGGTCATCTGGATGTGCTCCAACCGCTAATATATTCATTTTTTTCTCCTTTGAAGGAATACCCTCACATTATTAATTACATTCAGGAATTAGTGGTCCTGCAAGTTCTTTCAAGAAAAATAATTTTCCTGGTAAAGTTGGTATGAAACTGCTTGGAACCCATATATCAGGTCCATATCTTAAAGTAACCCATAAACTCATTCCCTGCCACATCATTCCTCTTCCTAATATCCCATCTGCTCCTCCTATAATTTTATCACCTTTCAAAAATATTCCAGGTCCTATTGTATTTGCAAAACAGGGAACAAGAGTTGTTCTACTTTTAAAACTTGTTATTGCATTTTGTTCAATTGTAAGAGGATGTAATTTCGCTCCTGTGCGATACATCTGAGAAATCCATTCCTTTTCTGACTTAAATTCTTCTGCAAAATGTGGTTCCCAGAAAGCAATATGAAAAACCCTGCCAATCCCAAAAATTAAAACCATCCTTGCTCCTTCTCCTCTCAATTTTGAAATTTTTTCAGGATATTTCGGTAATAATTCCTTTGTTGCAAAAAATCTTTGTTTTACAGGAACAGTCAATTTTCCAAGTGGCCCATAAAATGCACCTTCCATAGCGTTTTGAAAAGCGCCTGGATTATCAGGTGGAAGAGTATTGCCATTTTTATCACTCCATTCGTCCATATTAAAACCATAAACATGTTCACAATCTACTTTCCACTCTTTAAGAAAATACACAGCCCATTTATACATTCCCATTGGTCCAACAGGCAAAATTAAAATTAACTTTTTCCCTTCTTTTTTTGTTTGAGATATTTCCAGAGCAATTTCATGTCCCATCTTCAGATTAAATTCTTCAAGTGTATCACAGGCGATTGGTTGAAAATTTTTATTCCACCAATTTTGCTTTTCAAAAATTTTTTCAGGTGGAAAAGAACAACATCTATCAATTTTTTCTAAATTCCATCCTTTTGGGAAAAAATTCTCTAAAAGCGAGCCCTTAATTGTATCTATTAAATTCATAAATACCTCCCTGTTGACATAGGTTTTTTTCTATTATAACATACTTTTAAAGGTAAAAAAATTTAATAAAAAAAGGAGGAAAGAATGGAAAAATTAGCAATTGAAGGTGGAAGTCCTGTAAATACAAGACCATTTCCTATGTGGCCCTCTTTTTCTCAAAAGTCAATAGAAATGGTAGCAGAACCATTGAAAAATGGGAAAGTGAATTATTGGACAGGAGATATTGGCAATAAATTTGAAAAAGAATGGGCAAAATGGAATGGTGCTAAATATTGTATTACCACAACAAATGGGACAAGTGCTTTACACACTGCTGTTTCTGCTCTTAATATTGGTCCAGGTGATGAAGTAATATGTCCTTCTTATTCTTTTATTGCTTCTTCCTTTTGTATTTTACAGGCAGGAGCAATACCTGTTTTTGCTGATGTTGAGAAAAACTCACATACTCTTGACCCAAATGATATAGAAGACAAAATTACTGATAGAACAAAAGGTATAATTGTTGTTCATCTTTATGGAATTGTTGCTAATATGTACCCAATTCTTGAAGTTGCAAGAAAACATAATCTTTTTGTTATTGAAGATTGTGCTCAGTGTTTTGGAGGAATTTATAAGGGAAAGAAAACGGGAACAATTGGAGATGTTGGTTGTTTTAGTTTCTGCCAGAGCAAACACTTTACAACAGGTGGAGAGGGAGGAGCAGTTATTACAAATAATGAGGACCTTTACTGGGAATGTATGTCATTTAGGGACCATGGATATGATGTAAAAGAGAGATTACGACTTCTTGAAATGGAAAAAAAATTAATGTACATACACAAAAGAGTTGGTTTTAATTATAGAATGACAGAAATACAATCATTGATAGGTCTTTGTGAACTTGAGAGATTTGATACATGGAATTTAGCAAATAGAAAAAGGAACGGGAAATTTCTAATTTCTGCCTTAAAAGACCATCCTCTTGTTTTATATCCACCACTTGATACAGAAGAAAGACAGAATGCTTTTTGGTGGGCTCCATTTGTTATTGATACAGAGAAATTAAAAGTCCCTTTAAAACAATTTATCGCAGCAATTGAGGCAGAAGGTGTTCCTGCTTATGGAGTTCAATGGCCCGAAATGTATAAAGAAAGAGCATATATAGAAAAAAATGGTTTTGGGCGGTTAAAATATCCATTTGATGACCCTAATGCAAGAAAAATTGATTACTCAAAAGTTGAATGTAAAACAGCAAAATGGTTATCAGATAGGACAATGTCTTTCTTTACACATCCTGTATATGAAATGGAACATATGGAGAAATGTGTTGAAGCATTTAATAAAGTTGCTAATGTCTATATGAAATAGTAGTATGCTACAAAATAAGGGTTTCGTTTTTGATAATTTTATTCTTTTTTGTTTTTTGTAGAAATTATTCTCCCTTTTGTAAACCGACTAAGGAAGCAAAGGGGTAGCAAAGCAGAGTTGGTGCGTCATAGTTTCTTAAATAGCACAACAGGGGCAGGGGGAGATTTAAGACAAATCCATTCCTACCTTCCTTTATAAAAGGAAGGAGTTTTTTCTCCCTTTATAAAGGGAGATTAAGAGGGATTTCATCCTTCTCCCCTTAGCCTGTCCGACAAGATTTGTGGCAGAGGGAGAAGGTGGGGCTCGCCCGTAGGGCTACGCCCGAGGGATGAGGGGGTTTTCAGATAGCACAACGGGGGTTAGAGAGATTTTGGAAATTAAAGTTCTCTCTACTTGTTATTTAAATATAAACTGGTTAGTGAAAAATTTATTATTCCAATAAGAGGAGGGATTATGAGAAAAGTTAATATGGGAGTAATAGGGGCAGGTGGTATAGCAAAAAGAAGGTCAATACCTGGAATGCTGGATGCTAAAAACATAAAAGTTGTTGCTGTTATGGATGTTATTGGAGCAAAAAAAATAGCAGATGAATTTAAAATTGATAAATACTATGAAAAAGAAGAGGACATGGTAAAAGATGAAGAAGTTGAATGTATTTATATTGCATCTCCTGCTTTTTTACACTTAAAACATATAAAACTTTCAGCAGAAAATGGAAAACATATATTATGTGAAAAGCCGTTATGTATAAATTTAAAAGATGGGAAAAAAGCAGTAGAGATTTGTAAGAAAAATAATGTTTTTATTCAAGAAGGATATATGATGAAATTTCACGGAGCACATAAGAAAATTAAGCAGTTAATAGAAGAAGGTAAATTAGGAAGAATTGTATATATGAGGGCACAACTTTCCTGCTGGTATCCACCAATAGAAGGGGCATGGCGACAGGACCCTAAAAAAGGCGGAGGCGGTTCTTTAATTGATATGGCAACTCATCTTTATGACCTTCTTGAATTTCTAATTGATAAAAAAGTAAAAAGAGTATCTGCAATTACAAATAACCTTGTCCACTTTTATAAATCAGAGGACTCATCAACAACCTTACTTGAATTTGTTGATGGAACTCATGCAACAGTTGATAGTTTTTTCTGTATTCCTGATGAGGCGAGTAAAACACGACTTGAAATATATGGTTCAAAAGGAGCAATTTTGACAGAAGGGACAATAGGTCAGAGTATTGGTGGAAAAATGGAAGGAATTTTTGGTGTCGGGGAAGGCGGATATGATGCAATACAGAGTAAAGATAAGATTCCACAATTTGAAGAAATCCCCTTTGAAAAAATCAATCCCTATACTGCTGAATTTGAATATTTTGCTG
>DAOOVW010000076.1 GCA_035370465.1 bacterium
TCTTTTTTGTCTCAACGATACCCTTTCGTGTAGATTTATTATGTCTCAATTCGAAGAATTGACAGGGAAAAATATAAAGATAAAATAAAGGTATGGAAAAGAAAAAAATAGAGTCAGAAAGAATAAAAAAATTACCTCCTTATATGTTTCAGGAGATAAATGCAAGAAAATTAAAATTAAGAAGAGAGGGAAAAGATATTATTGATTTTGGTATGGGAAGTCCTGATAAACCACCAGCAAAACCGGTAATTGAAAAGTTAAAAGAAGTTGTAGATAATCCAAAAGTACATGGATATAGTGCATCAAAAGGAATAACGCATCTTAGAAAAGAAATATGTACTTGGTATGGAAAAAGATTTGGAGTAAAACTTGACCCTGAAGAAGAGGCAATTGTTTGTATAGGTTCTAAAGAAGGCATAAGTCATCTGTCCTTGTCAATTTTTGATAAAGGAGATGTAGTTTTAATTCCAAATCCAACTTATCCAAGCCATTTATATAGTGCCATTATTGCAGGGGCCTCAGTTTATGATATCCCATTGACAAAAGAAAACAATTTTATTCCTGATTTTTCTCATCCAATATATGACCGTTTTCCCTATCCTAAATGTATGATTTTAAGTTATCCAAATAATCCAACAACACAAGTGGTAGAAATTGATTTTTTCAAAGAAGTAGTTAAATTTGCAAAGAAAAATAATTTGATTGTAATACATGACAATGCATATTCAGAAATATGTTTTGATGGATATAAAGCACCAAGTTTTTTACAAACACCCGGAGCAAAAAATATTGGAATAGAGTTTTATTCTCTTTCAAAAACATACAATATGGCTGGATGGCGTGTTGGATTTGCAGTTGGTAATAAATATATTATACAGGCACTTACAAAACTAAAAAGTTATTATGATTATGGAATTTTTACTCCTATCCAGGTCGCTGCAATAACTGCTTTGCGACTTGAACAAAAATATATAGATGAGGTAGTTGAGACATATAGAAAAAGGAGAGATGTTCTTGTAAATGGACTTATGAGAATTGGGTGGAAAGTAGAAAAACCAAAAGCAACAATGTATATATGGGCTGAAATTCCCGAAAAATATAAAAAAATGGGTTCAATGAAATTTGCAATGTATCTTCTTGAAAAAGGCAATGTTTCTGTATCTCCTGGAGTTGGTTTTGGAAAATATGGAGAGGGTTATGTTAGAATGGCTTTGGTTGAAAATGAACAAAGAATTAAACAAGCAATAAAATCACTTAGAAAAATAATTTAGTTATTTTTTCCCGAAAAATATAAGAATGTTTTTATCTTTTTATATTCAAAATAGACGCTTTTATAAAAGCAGAAAATAGGGGATGTGGTGCAAATGGTTTTGATTTAAATTCTGGGTGGAATTGAGTTGCAACAAAAAAGGGATGCTCCTTAATTTCAATAATTTCAATAAGTCCGTTATCAGGATTGATTCCTGCAAAAACCATTCCTTTTTCTTCCATAATATCTTTGTATGTGTTATTAAATTCATATCTATGTCTGTGTCTTTCATAAATTTTATTTTTCCCATATGAGGAATAAGAAATTGTTCCTTTTTTTAAAACACATCTATAAGCACCTAATCTCATTGTTCCACCCATTTTGCTAATTTTTTTCTGTTGTTCCATAAGGTCTATTACTGGATTTTTGGTTTTTGGATTAAATTCACTGCTATTGGCATCTTGAAGGGTACAAACATTTCTGGCAAATTCAATTATTGAACAATGCATGCCTAAACATATACCTAAAAATGGGATTTTATTTTCTCTTATATATTTTATTGCTTTTATCATACCCTCTACGCCTCTTAATCCAAAACCACCTGGCATTATTGCTCCATCAACATCTATTAAATATTTTTCTGCACTATTTTTTTCTATATCTTCTGAATCAATTTTTTTAAAACTTACTTTTGTTTCATTACCAATTCCACCATGAATTAACGCTTCATAAATTGATTTATAAGAGTCCTGCAATTTTATATACTTTCCTATAACTCCAATTACAACTTCTTTCTTTGTGTTTTTTAATGCCTTAACTATATTTTCCCATTTGGAAAGGTTATTTTTATTACCTCTCATTCCAAGATATTTTAAAATTATTCTATCTAATTTCTGATGTGCAAATATAAGAGGGATTTCATATATAAGGTCTGTATCAATTGCTTCTATTACTGCTTCTTTTTTGACATTACAAAAAAGAGCAATTTTTTCTCTTATTTCATCTCCTAATGGTTTTTCTGTTCTGCATAAAAGAATTTTTGGTTGAATACCTATTTCTCTAAGTCGTCCAACACTATGTTGAGTTGGTTTTGTTTTTAATTCTTCTGCTGCTCTTATATATGGAATAAGAGTAAGATGTATGTGTAATGTATCTTCTTCTGGCAATGTAATTTGAATTTGCCTTATTGCCTCAAGAAATGGCAAACTTTCAATATCTCCAACAGTTCCTCCAACTTCCGTAATTATAAAATCAACTTTATCAATAAGGTCAAAAACCCTTTTTTTAATTTCATTTGTTATATGGGGGATGACTTGAACTGTTTTGCCTAAATATTCTCCTTTTCTTTCTTTTGAAATAACAGTATAGTAAATCTGTCCACTTGTTGCATTGTTTTTTCTTGTCATTTTTGCATCTGTGAATCTTTCATAGTGTCCCAGGTCAAGGTCTGTCTCAGCACCATCTTCTGTAACATAAACTTCTCCATGTTGAAATGGGCTCATAGTTCCAGGGTCAACATTTATGTATGGGTCAAACTTTAAAAATGTTACTTTATACCCGTGTGATTCAAGTAAAGAGCCAATTGAAGCAGATGCAATCCCTTTCCCTAAGGAAGAAACAACTCCACCAGTTATGAATATAAATTTTTTATTTTTCTTCATATTTATAAATATTCCCTTTAATTTTACATTTTAAGTTTCTCTATATCACCAATTGTATCAACACACGGTGAGTCCTTTTTAACTATTGCTGTTTTTATTTTATACCCATTTTCAATAATTCTCAATTGTTCTAATTTTTCAATACTTTCAAGAAAGGTTGTTTCCATCTTTGCAAATTTTTCAAGAAATACCTTTCTGAAAATATAAACTCCAATATGCTTATAAAAAACAACTTTTTTTGAAGAATATAATTTATCCGGGTTAAAATAAATTCTTGGATATGGAATTAAAGAACGAGAAAAATATAATGCATTATTTTCTTTATCCAGTACAACTTTTACAACATTAGGATTATAAAGGTCTTCTTTTTCCCTTATTTTTGTTACAGATGTAGAAATGTTAATAGATGGGTTTCCTAACATAATTTCTAATGGTTTTTTAACTGCCTCAATAGGCAAAAATGGTTCATCTGCCTGAATATTTACAACTATATCAATTTTTTCCTTAATTTTTCCAATTGCTTCTGCAACTCTATCGCTTCCTGTTCTACAATTTTCTGATGTCCAAATGACTTCATATTTAAATTTTTCACATTCTTCCTGGACTTTCCTACTTTCTGTTGCAATATATATTTTGTCAAAAATACCAACTATTTTCGCCCTTTCATAAACCCTCTGTAACATTGTTTTTTCACCAATTTTATAAAGGACCTTACCAGGCAATCTTTCTGAACCATATCTTGCAGGTATTACACAAATTATTCTTTTTCTCATTTTTCTATTTTAATGTATTCGGAATTTAAATTTTTTTCAAAAAATTTTTCAAGTTCTTCACTGGTTACAACTGCTGTTCCTAATTTACCAACAACAATACCACCTGCCAAATTTGCAATTATTGAAGAAATAACTTCATCTTTTGTCTGGCTAAAAGTTAGGGTAAAAGAGGCAATAACTGTATCCCCTGCTCCTGTTACATCATATACTTCTTTTGCGACAGATGGAATATGAAAGATATTATTTTTTCTATCAAATAAAATCATTCCCTGTTTTCCAAGAGTAATAATAAGAATTTCACTTTTAAGTTTCTTTTTTATTTTCTTTCCTAATTTTATTATTTCGTTTTTACTTTCAGGGTTGTTTTCTTTCATTCCTTCTGCTGCTTCTTTTTTGTTTGGAGTTAAACAGGTAACATTTTTATAATAAGTAAAGTGCTGAATTTTTGGGTCAATACATAGAATAATTCCTCTTTTCTTTTTAATATCAATAAGGTAATTTATCAATTTTTTTGTAATAATTCCTTTTCCATAATCAGAAACAATTATTCCATCAATTTTATTATTTACGATTTCATCAATTTTTCCAATAATTTGTTTTACTTCTTTATCAGATATTTCTTTTCTTTTTTCTCTATCTATTCTCACAATTTGCTGGTCTCTGCCAATTATTCTTGTTTTGGTAATTGTAGAAGAAAGGGACCTTTTAAGAAAGAATGTTTCAATTCCCTTTTCTTTTATTATATGAGTTAAAATTTCACCATTTGTATCTTTACCAATTCCGCCTATCAAAAACACATTTCCACCAAGTGATTTTATATTTAGAGCAACATTTCCTGCTCCCCCAGCAGTGAAACTTTCTTCTTTTACTTCAACCACAGGAACAGGTGCTTCTGGAGAAATTCTTGAAACATCACCATAAATATAATTATCAAGAATAACATCTCCAACAACAAGTATATTTTTCCTCTGTGATTTTTCAAGTACTTCTTTTAACTTTTTCTGACTTAAAAACCTTGATAATTTTTCTTTTTCCATTTATATCCAGAAAATTTGATTCCCGTGTTTTCCTGTAAAGAAATCAATTATAAACCATATACCAGCGCATGTATAAAGACCTAATGGCAACCCTAAGAAGAAATATTTCAATTTTTCATAAATATTTGCCCCACCATATTTTAAAATTAGTTTTTTTATAAGCCAGATAATAAAAATTGAAAACCATAAATTATCCATAAGCCATACAGGCCCTATTAAAAAACCAATTGGATGTAATGGCCACCAT
>DAOOVW010000077.1 GCA_035370465.1 bacterium
TTTTTTCTTGCTACTCTCTCCTTGCTACTTTTTAAGAACTGCTTGCTACTTTTACAAAGGGGTTAAAGGAAAGGAAATGTGGTATAATTTTCTTATGGAGAATTTAACCCCTATGTTGGAGCAGTATAATTCAATAAAAAAGGAATATCCTGATTGTATTGTTTTTTTCCGATTAGGCGATTTTTATGAGATGTTTTATGATGATGCAAAAATTGCCTCTCAAATTCTTGACCTTGTTTTGACTTCAAGAAGTGCAGGCAAAATGGGTAAAGTGCCTATGTGTGGTATTCCTTTCCATTCAGCCGACTCCTATATTTCAAAATTAGTTAAAGCCGGATATAAAGTTGCTATTTGTGAACAGGTTGAGGACCCATCAAAAGCAAAAGGTATAGTAAAAAGAGAGGTTATAAGGGTTATAACTTCTGGGACTTTTATTGATGAAAATTCAACAGAAGGAAGGTATTTAGTTTCAATTTACCCCGATAAAAAAACAATAGGTATTTCTTTTTTGAGTTCAGAAGGAGAAACAATTTTTACAAATCAATTTGATGATATAACAAAAGTGGTTGATATTATATTTAAATACCCTATTTATGAGATTATTTTCCCAGAAGAAAAAGAGGAATTTATAAAAAATATATTTGAACAATATCCATTTTTAAAGTTAAGAAAAATTGTTTTGAGTAGTTGCAATGACTATACTTTCAATTATGAAATTTCAAAGGAGACAATTTTTTCGCATTTTAAGGTTGAGAGTTTGCGAGGATTTGGAATTGAAGAGAAAGAACTTTGTGTAAGAACTTCAGGAGCAATAATTGAATATTTAAAGTTTGTTAATAAAAAAGATTTTTCCCATCTAAACAAAATTTCAATTTATTCTGATGATGATTTTCTTTATATTTCTCCTTCTGCTTTTTATGGACTTGAAATAAATAAATTGGTAGGAATTTTGAATATAGCAGTTACTCCATCTGGAAAACGACTTCTAAAGGACTGGATTTACCATCCATTGAAAAAGGTAGAAGAAGTAAAAGAAAGACATAAAGCAGTAAGGTTTTTAAAAGAAAAACAAGAGATAAGAGAAAAGGCAAGAAATTTATTAAAAGGAATTGGGGATGTTGAAAAAGCAGTCTCAAAAATAAGTTGTGGATATGGAAATGTTAAGGATATTTTTATTGTTGCTAATTTAATTTTTAAAATCCCTGATATAAAAAAAGTTATTTCAGAAATTGATATTAAAAATAATTATTTTTCAGTTGAAGATAGTGATGATTTAAGAAATTTTCTTGATATGGCTATAAATTTTGATATTTCTCCTATAAATTATGAAGGAAAACTTATAAAAGAAGGATATAATATTTCTCTTGATGAATTAAGAGAAATAAGTTATAAGGCAAAAGAGTATTTAAGAAATTTACAAAAAAAGGAAATAGAAAAAACAGGTATAAATTCCTTAAAGATTGGGTTTAATAAGGTCTTTGGTTATTATATTGAAATTACAAAGGCAAATTTACATCTTGTCCCTTCCGATTATATAAGAAAACAAACGCTTGTAAATGCTGAAAGGTTTATAACCCCAGAACTTAAAGAGTTTGAAGAGAAAATTTTAACTGCTGATACAAAAATTAAAGAAATTGAAGATAAAATAATTGAAGAAGTTAAGAATAAAATAATTGAAAATGCTCCAACCATTTATTCAATCACAAAAAAAATAAGTGAATTAGATGTTTTAATATGTTTTGCATCTGTATCAGAAGAAAATAATTATGTAATGCCAGAAATTGATGAGGGGTTTGAGATTTTTATAAAAGATGGAAGGCATCCTGTTGTTGAAAAGGGAATTGATAATTTTGTTCCCAATGATACTTATATGAATTGTTCAACAGATAAGTTTTTGATAATAACAGGTCCAAATATGGCAGGAAAATCAACTTATATAAGACAGGTTGGACTTATTGTTATTATGTCTCAAAGCGGTTGTTTTGTTCCAGCGAGTTTTGCGAAAATTGGTATAATTGATAAAATTTTTACAAGAATTGGTTCACAGGATGAAATAAGTAAAGGGCAGAGTACTTTTATGGTAGAGATGACTGAAACAGCAGAAATAATAAACAATTTAACAGAAAGGAGTTTAATAATACTTGATGAAATTGGAAGAGGGACAAGCACTTATGATGGTTTTTCTCTTGCATTATCTATTTCAGAGTATTTACAAAGTAAAAAAGTAAAGGTTCTTTTTGCAACACATTTTCATGAATTAACGGTTCTTTCCCAAAAATATAAAGGGGTAAAGAATTATAATGTTTCAGTTAGAAAAGAAGGAGAAAATGTAATTTTTCTTCATAAAATAATGGAAGGTAGTTCTGATGAAAGTTATGGAATTTATGTTGCCAAACTTGCAGGAATACCTGAAAAAATAATAAAAAGGGCTGATGAAATTTTACGACTACTTGAAGCAGAAGACAAAATCAAGGCACAGATAATGGAAAAAAGTGAAATTGCTATTCCATCTCTTTTTGAAAATGTTGACCTGTATAAAGAGAAAAACAATAAGGAAGAGATGGACTTGAAGAAAGAAATAAAAAATATGGATATTGAAAATATTACACCTCTTCAAGCACTTTTAAAACTTAAAGAACTAAAAGAGAAAATTGATAAGTCATGAACAAATCCCATTAGGGATATTAATAAAAAGTAAAAAGTCCCCCTCACCCCAACCCTCTCCCCAGCGGGGAGAGGGAAATCCCCCCCAATTCCCCCCTTTATTAAACCGACTGGGGAAGCAAAGGGTAGCAGGGCAGAGTTGGTGCTTAATGTCTAAGCACAACGGGGGTTAGAGGGAATTTTGGAGGGGGATTTAGCAAGCACAACGGGGAGTAAGGGGAGTGAGGGGGATTTAATAAAATCCACCCCTGCCCTCCTTTACAAAGGAAGGAGAAAAAAGAGAGGGGAAGGTAGGGGGATTTTAAGACTTCGTGAAATATAAACGGATAATAAATATTTGAGGAAAATTGAAAATGGGAAAGATTAATGTATTACCTGAAAAAGTAATAAGCAAAATAGCAGCAGGAGAAGTTGTAGAAAGACCTTCTTCTGTTTTAAAAGAGTTGCTTGAAAATTCTATTGATGCAAAAAGTAGTAAAATTTTTGTTGAGATAGAAAAGGCAGGAGAAAAACTGATTAAAGTTGTTGATAATGGGGTTGGAATTGACCAAGAAGATATTGGATATGTTTTTTCAAGATATGCAACAAGTAAAATAAAAGATGAAAAAGACCTTGAAAAAATCCTTTCATTGGGTTTTAGAGGGGAGGCACTTTATAGTATTGGGGTTGTTTCAGATGTTATTTTAAGAAGTAGAAGTAAAGGAGATGAAATAGGGACTGAAATACATATAAGAGGTGGAAAAGAATTAAGTAGAAAAAAAGTAGGAATGAGTGAAGGAACAATTGTTGAAGTAAGAGAACTATTTTTTAACACCCCTGTTAGAAAAAAATTCTTAAAATCAGATACAACTGAATTAAGACAGATTTTAAATGTTTTTTTACCTTATGCTATTCTTTTTTACAATGTTGAATTTAAACTGATTCATAACAAAAGAGAAATTTTTTATTTACCGACAACTTCCGATTTAAAAGAAAGAGTAAAATCAGCAACAGGAATAAATTCAGATGAACTAATTTTAATAGAAAAAAAATTTGATAATTTTTCTGTAAATTTTTTACTCGGGAATATAAATATACAAAGACCAAGAAGGGATTTACAATTTCTTTATGTAAATAAAAGGCCTGTTTATAATTTTAACATTTTAAATTCCATAAACAGGGTATACAGAGCCATTTTACCTCCTGATGTATATCCTGCTTTTTTTATAATGATAGAAATAGACCCAGAAATGGTTGATGTAAATATCCACCCAACAAAAAGAGAAATAAAAATAAAAAATGAAAATGAAATTATAAAGTTAATCGGAGAGGAAATTTATTATACTCTTGTAGAAAAAGGAAAAGGGAAAAAAGTTGAAAGAAAGTCCGTTTATATTGAAAGAAAAGAAGAAGGTATTGAACCCCAGCCAATAAAAGAAAGGGGGATTTTTGATTTTAAGACAGAAGATAGAGAAGAGACAAAGGAAAAGGATAATTTAAAAAATAAGTTAAAAGACATAACTTTTATTGGTGTTTTGAAAAATAAATATATCTTTTTTCAAGGTGAAGAGACCCTTTTTGTTTTTGACCAGCATGCAGTCCATGAAAGAATAAATTATGAAAAGTTTTTAGCCCAGATTAAAAGTAAAAATATTGAAATTCAAAAGTTATTAACACCAATTATAGTAAAATTAACAAAAGAAGAGATGGTTATTTATGAAGAAATAAAAGAGAAAATTGAGAATTGTGGATTTTTGACCACCAGATGGAGTGAAGATGAAGTTGCAATACACGGGTATCCTACATTTTTAAAAAATCCTGAATTCTCTCTCAGAACAATTTTTACTGATATTGTTTCTCCACAGGGTCCTTCGGCGAAAATTATTGATGAAGAAAAAATTGCAAGGAGTGCCTGTAGAAGTTCAATTATGGCAGGAGATAAAATTTCAGAGGGAGAGTGCCTTTCTCTTATAAAACAATTACTTAAATGTGAAAATCCTTTTGTCTGTCCACATGGCAGACCAACAGTTATTGAATTTCCTATAAGTTTTTTTGATAGGCAATTTTTAAGATAAATCAGTCAAAACAGAGAAATTGAAGTTTAGAAATTGGTAAAAATTTTCCCACAGGAGATTGTCAAAATAACTTTTCCTTTAAGTTTCCATCCAATAAATGGGGAATTTTTACTTTTTGA
>DAOOVW010000078.1 GCA_035370465.1 bacterium
AAATTTGTTTCCACTTATAAAAAATCTTAAATTTCTTTTTAAGTCAGTTTTTACTCCTATTCTTTTTGAACTTTTTATTTCAAAATTTTTATTTTCTGTATTTAGAATATAAATTTCATTTTTACTCTTTGTTATATCAATCCCATCAAATTTTTTATCAATACAGAAGCATTTTGTAAATTTTCCTGGACCTGATGATAGGTCCTCTATTTTTTCTTTTCCCCTATTTTTTTTCATTATTTCAATTCCTTCTATTGGTTCAACTGCCCTTATTAAGACAGCACCAACTTTATTTTTTTTGTGAGAGATAATATTTAAAAGGTAATTATTATGAACAACATAAATTAGTAATGTTCCCGCCTTTGATGACATTTTTTTGTGAAATAATTTACTTTTTCTCTTATATGCTCTACTTGCCGGGTCATTTTCACCAAAATATGCCTCTGTTTCTACTATAATCCCGGACAAAATTTTTCCACATATTTTTCTAATAAATTTTTTTCCTAATAATTCTTTTGCTACGATATCTGGATTTCTTTCAAAAAAAAACCTTTTAATAATACTTTCATTTTTTCCTTTCATATTGTAAAATTATAAACTAAACAGGAGAGAAAATGAAAGAAATAACAAAAAAATGGGATTTTATCTGGGAAAATTATTATGAAAAATTGGAGTATCTATCATTGGCAAAAAAAATATCTATTTCTTTGCTTTTTGCACTTATAATAGGTATTTCAGGGCAAATTTACATAAAATTACCTTTTACACCAGTTCCATTGACATTACAGGTATTTTTTGTTTTACTTTCAGGGATTTTGCTTGGAAGTAATTTTTCTGCCCTTTCTAATATTTTTTATTTACTTTTTGGTATTTTAGGGATTAACTGGTTTTTTGCCAGTAGTTCTGGTTTTTTTAGACCTACAACAGGATATATAATTGGTTTTATTTTTTCTTCATATTTTGTTGGGAAATATTTCTTTTTTAGAAAAAGTAAAATTTATTCTTTTTTAATTATGTTTTCTGCTGTTTTAATTATTTATATTTTTGGTTGTCTATTTCTTTCAGTTTTCCTTAAATTTAATTTTAAAAAGACAATACTTCTTGGTGTTTTACCTTTTATTCCTTTTGATTTAGTTAAGGCATATCTGGCAGGTATAATTGGAAATTCCATAATGAGAAATAAAAGGAGAAATTATGAAAGAATATAATGTTGCAGTTATTGGTATTGGAATGGTTGGTAAAAAAATGGTTGAAATACTTTATCAAAGAAATTTTCCATTAAAAAATTTAAAAGTTCTTGCAACAAGAGAAAGAGAAGAAGAAATAGCAGGAAAAATTTTAAAGATTGAAAAAATAAAAGAAAATTCATTTAATGAAATAGATATTGCTTTTTTCGCAGGAACAGAAGGGGAAAAAGGAGCAAGTTCTTTATTTGGATGGGAAGCAGTGAAAAAGGGCTGTATTGTTATTGATAATGGGGCAGATTTTAGAATGGATGAAAAAGTCCCCTTGATAATTCCAGAAGTAAATCCACATCATTTAAAAAAACATCAGGGATTTATTGCAAATCCAAATTGTTCAACTATTCAAATGGTCATGGCAATTTATCCTCTTGATAAAGAATTTTGTTTGAAAAGAGTTATTGTTTCAACATATCAGGCAGTTTCAGGAACAGGAAGAAAGGCAGTTGAAGAATTAAAAAAACAAACAGAGAGTTTTGTAAAAGGAGAGAAAATAAAGAGTGAAGTTTATCCACACCAGATTTTTGGCAATTTAATACCAGAAATTGGCAGTTTATCAGATGAATTTCCTGGCTATTTTACAGAAGAGGTTAAAATGATAAAAGAAACAAGAAAAATTCTTGACAATTATGACCTAAAAATTTCCGCAACATGTGTTAGAGTACCTGTGTTTAATGGTCATTCAGAATGTATTACCTGTGAATTTGAAAAAGAAGTACATGTAAAAAAAGTTAGAGAGATTTTAAGTAATTTTCATGGTATTAAAGTTATGGATAGACCAGAGGAGTCATATTATCCAACACCTTTATTTGCAACCGAAAAAGATGAAGTATTTATTGGAAGAATAAGAAAAAATCCTGCAATTGAAAATGCAATAGATATGTGGGTTGTTTCTGACAATATAAGAAAAGGTGCTGCTTTAAATACAATACAAATTGCTGAAAAAATGATAGAAATGTCCCTTCTATAATATTCAGTAAATATATCTTATGTAAATTAAGCACAATATCTACTCTCTTCATCATACTTTAATTAATTTTTCATTGGATTACTTTCTATTTCAGATTAATTACTGAGTATTTCTGTAGTAAACCTGCTTTAATTGTTAGGTTTAATGTATCTTCTGAAATTTTCACAGGCACCTGATAACTTCCTTCAAAATCAGGAGAGAAAAGTGTGGCTGTCCGGCACGGACAGAAACGCAGAGTTATGTGAATTTCTCCACATGGTTTTGCATTCCACTTTCCGTTTCCTCCAAATGTCTCTCCTTGTCGGCGCAATGTTTTTGATGCGTTAAGAAGGTGAAGAACATATTCTTCACCGTGTTGATATAATCCTGCCAAAATACCCTCAGGTGCTCCTTCAATAAGTAATTGTTGTTTTTCACCAAGCATATTTCTGACTGACTGCACAAGAATCTGTGCCAGACAAGGATCGCTTGCTTTTTTGAGGGCAAGATATTTAGTACTGCGGTCATTACGGTCTTTTTCCGTAGATATAGCATGTCCGAAAGGCATAAATGATTGGCTACCAATATATCCAGAAAAATAAGTAATATTTCCCCTTCCAAAAGAAGTTTTGAAATACACAGGAGAATTTGGCCATAAATCTTCATTTACACTCTCAAGAATTATCTTCCCGTCCCGAGTTGGCTTAACCTGGCGGTATGGTCTGCAGTTATCAATATAAAAAGGAATTTGTACATTTAGGAGAGAAACATCTGGTCCTGCTTTCCAAAAATTCTGCGATGGAATAAGCCCAAGATCCTTAATACCAAAAAGTTCTTGTAAAGCGGGTATTTTTCTATGTTCACCTGTCTGGTTGTAATGACCTGTTTCAAATGTAGCAATAAGTCCACCACCTTCTTTTACAAACTGCGTTATATTATCAGTTTGTACATCACTCATACAGGCAGTATTGGGAAGAATAATAAGGTCATATTTTTTGAGAACTGATATATCTTCAATATCATCATCAAGAATTACATCAAAAAGGATGTTATTTTTAAAGAGTTGTTGACACCACCCTGCATATTCGTTGGTAAAAGATTCTCCACTCGCGGCTTGATAGTTCATCATTGTATTTCGGGAGAAAAACACCGCAACTCTTGCACAAGAAACAGGATGTATATAAAGTTTTGGATGTTGTTGCTGGAAAACATTACCCTGTTTTGAAAGTAATGCTTCTTTATGAGCATTAAAATCGATAGAACTACCTGAACCACCTGAAAGCCAGAGATTCTGACCCAGAATTTTTGATAAAGCCCAGTGGAAATATCCCTGTGACTGATTTGCACTATAAAAAAGTGCCATAGCAGGAATACGGTAGCGTGCAGCAAGAGCAGATTTGTGTTTGAGTTCATGCACTGTCCACGCCCAGCAACTTAGTTGTTCTTCTGAGTGACAGATTTCAGTAAAAACGGTGTTGAAACAGGGTGCAGCACCCTCAAGGTCGTATCCAGTTCCTACAACACCAAATACAGATGTAGAGGCAGAGCAATAGTTTGGTCTAGCCATAATATACCCAAGTTTCTGGAAATGTTCATTGACTCTATGGTGATGAGCAATATGTGAGTTTGAGCGGAAGCGGATAAATGCGCGAAAAGCAGGGTTGTCAAAATTGAAGAAAAATGACCTGTCTTCTGTGTCTTTCTCCGGTATTTCATAGCCGTGCTGTTCTGTAAAAAGTTTTCTACACCAGTAGCAACCACAAGAATAAATACAAGGCATGAATTGAATATCATCTGTCATAATACCATCTATACCAGTGCGGTATAAATCTTCAAGATACCTGAAATAAATTCTTTGATAATCAGGGTTATTGAAACAGAAAATATGTCCATGGTAATAACTCCAACTTGGTTCTCCAGTTCTAATATCCACCTGATACATAGAAGAAAATGGAATATTATCTATCACAGGGTCACAGGTCACATCTTTGATATGTTGACTGAACCATGGATAGCGATTAAGATCAAACTTCTTTTTGTATATTTCTAATTCTTCCTTGTTTGGGTAAAAACTTTTCAGTACACTACTGTGGTGTTCAATAACTCTAATGCCATATTTATGACATGCGTTCACTATGCGGACAAGTGCCTGTGTCAGTTCAGGCCAGAGATAATACCAGTCCCATCTGAAATGAAACCCAGCAATAATTACTGTGTTAATACCTCCATTATGAAGTGCCTTTGCTTTTTTCTCAAAATCATTTACAGAATAATTAAAAACCTGGTCATAAGTAAATAGCCACGAACTATAACGGGCATTCCACATCCACTCAAGTTCTTTTGGGAAATAAACATTTTTGTTCATAATAACATTCTCCTTGCTAAAATTACTCTCCATTTTTCTCTGTGTAAATATTTACTCAACCCCATCTTTCTGATGAGAATATTTATCTACTTTTATACTATATTAAAAGGAGAGTTAAAGTTAAAATTATTTTATCAATTAAACTTTAACATATCTCCTATCAATTGACAAGTCAACTTCGCCATTTCATTTTGGGCAATTATGAAAACACTTGTAAATAAAGGGGTTAAAGAGATTTTAATTTGTTCA
>DAOOVW010000079.1 GCA_035370465.1 bacterium
ATATCCCCACATAGTGTAAAATTATACCATATCGCTATAATTGTGTAAATAAAACTCTAATTGAAAATGAAAACAAAAAAATTAGAAAAAACGAATTTTAAAAATAGGAATTTTATAAATTTAGAAAGCATCTCGTTAATTATTTTTTTCTTTGCTGGAATACTTCTAAATTTTAAACCTGCTTATGATTATACAATTATAAAGGTAGTTTTCGGTTACCTTTTTGTTTTATTGCTTTCAACAAGTTATATATTAGAAAAAAAGGAATTTCATTTTAATTATTCAATTTTAATTATATTTTTAATATTTTTTTCTTATATTTTGTTTTCTTCTTTCACTGCTCCTTTTAAGTATGGCAGTGCCTTTCTTCTTGAAAATTATCTTCTATATTTCCTTATATTTGTTTTATCTCTGAATTTAGAAATTAAAAATGAATGGATATATTATTGGTTAATTGCAGCATTTATTTCTTCAATCACTGGTTTATTTCAGTATTTAGGTCCCAGACATTATGCTATTTCTACATTTGGTAATCCCAACTTTTTTGCAGGTCATATTATAATGCCAATTTGTATTGGTATTTCTTTACTTTTTTCTAAAGAATTCAAGAAACCACAAAAATTTTTAACTTTATTTTTTGTTATTATATGCTTTATTACTTTAATTTTAACAAGGTCAAGAGCAGCAATAGTAGGATTTCTTTTTGGTATATCAACTATTTTTTTTCTCATAAATAAGAATAAAAAAATTAAATGGCTTGGATATATTATTTTGCTTCTTATTTCTGTTTTCCTTTCAAAATTTATTTATAAGGAATTTTTAACAAATATAAGGTATTACATATGGACAGGAACTATAAAACTTATAAAACAAAAACCAATAACTGGCTGGGGTTTTGGACAATTTATTTTTTATTATTTCTATTTTAGGAGAAGGGATTACTTTCTTCAGTCAGAATCAACTCCTGTAACTAATCATGCTCATAATGAATATCTTGAAATGTTATCCGAAATAGGAATAATAGGTATTCTAATCTTCTTCATTTTTATTTATATAATTGTTAATAAATTTTTTAAATCCAAAGAGTTATGTGGAAAGAATTACAAATTAGAAAAAAATTTAATTGCTGGTTTTGTTGGTGGTATCTTTGCTGTTATGGTTGATAATATTTTATCAACAAATTTAAGAAATCCTTCAACTGCTATGTATTTTTATTTTTTATTGGGTATTTTAGGTTCTTTGAGGAGAAACAGAGCATTTCATTTTAATATTTCAAAATTATTGTATTCTACTACTTTTTTTGTGTCTTTTTTGATGATTATACTTACCTCATATTATAGAATTTTACCCGATGTCTATTTAAAAAGGGGAATTTGGGCAAAAGACATGGGTGATTATAAAAAGGCAATTGAAAATTATAAAGTTGTTTGTTCATTAAATCCATATAATTATACTGCTCTGTATAAACTTGCTTTTGTATATGGAGAAATTGGTGATTATAAAAACGCAGAAAGAATTTATCTATATATTAACAATTATGTTTTTCCACATTTTGCTAAAACAGATACAAATTTAGGGACAGTTTATCTTAAAATAGGTGATTATGAAAAAGCATTAAAATATTATCTTTATGCTGAGTGGTTAAATCCTTATGATAAAGATGTTCTTTGTAGTATATCTTCTATTTATTTAATTTATTATAATGATGTTGACAAAGCGCTCAAATATTTAAATAAGGTCTTGACAATTGACCCAGAAAATAGGTATGCTAATACAGTTAAAAGTCAATTAAAAAAAGAAGGGAAAATTAAATAGGAGATAGGGATGAGTAAAGTTTGTGAAATATGTGGAAAAAGGAGTAAAACAGGAAATAATGTAAGTCATTCTAATAAAAAAACCAGAAGAGTGTGGAAACCAAATATTCAATGTTTTTCCGTTGAAATAGATGGAGTGAGAAGGAAAATAAATATCTGTACGAGATGTTTAAGAAGTGGTAAAGTCAAAAAAGCAGTTAATAGGAAGAGTTTAAATGTGGAGATTTAACCCCTGCGGTTAGAAAAAAATTATTCAACTTTTTTTACCAGCAGATATATTCTGTAAAGACCGTTGTTTTCTCTATATTTTGGTATGTAATAAATATTTATAAAATTACCTTCAAGTATTTCTTTATTTCCATTAAAGTTTTTAGTTATACATTCAAATAGAGAATTATTTTCTCTAACCCAAAAAGTTAATTCCTCATCTGTTTTTCTCATTATTTTTTCAACTTTTATATTTTTAGATAAAAAAACTACCTCTGGATTTCCAGGACCAAAAGGAGCAAATTTTGATAATTCTTCAAGAAAAACAGGAGTTAAATTAACAAGTTCAATTTCAGCATCATAATAAAAATTCTCTTCTTTTCCAGTGAATAAGAAATTTTCCCATTCTTCTTTTATATTGTTTAAGAATTTTTTATCAAATGTAAAACCAATTGCTTGTTGATGTCCACCAGAAGAAAGCATATAATTTTTTGTTTTTTTGATAAAATCAAAAAGATTAAAGAGCTCAGGACATCTTGCTGAACCCTGTATTATTCCATTTCTTTCAGAGGCAATTGCAATTGGTTTATTCATTTCATAAGATAATCTTGAAGATATTATTCCACAAATAGTTGGTAATATCTCACTTTCAACAAGAAATGTTGCTTTTTCTGCTTTTTCTCTAAATTTAGTTAAATGAATTTTAGTTAATTGGTATCTTTTTCTATCTATTTCCTTAATCTCTTTTATTATTTTATCTACATTTTCTGATAAAAGTAAATCAAGAACAATTTCTGGTTTACCAAATCTTCCTGGTGAATTCAATTTTGGGATGAGTTTCATTTTGAGTTGGTTTATTAAATTTTTATTTTTTATTTTCAATTCATCAATTAATGATGCCAATCCAATTATCTCAGTAGAAAAAATTTTATCAAGTCCTGTCATTATAAGTTTTCTATTCTCTCCTATAACAGGACAATTATCAGCAATTGTTGATAAAGCAACTAACTCAATATTCTCTTCAAAAGGAAAAGGGATAAAGAAACTTAATGCATTTGAAAGTTTTTGAGCAAGAGCAGTTGAACTTAAATATTTTATTTCTGTGGCTGTGTTATAAAGTTTTGGATTTATATAGGTATGTGTTTTTGGGAGAAAAAATATATCAAAAATATGATGGTCTATTACAATTACTTTTATTTTTTCATCTTCCATTTTTTTAAGGAAGTTCACAGAAGATATTCCACAATCAACAGTAATAAAAAGAGAAATGTTTTCTTTTTTTAAGTAAGAAATAAATTCTTCTTCAATTTCATATGTATCAAGGCGATGTGTAAGATAATAAGAAAAGGGGGTCCCTGTTTTTTCAAACATTTTTATAATAAAATAGGTGCCAAAAATTCCATCAACATCTCCATCTCCATATACAAAAACATTCTCTTTTTTTTCAATAATTCTTTTTATTATTTCGCATGCTTGTTTTATACCTGGTACTACAAAAGGGTCAACAGGTGAGGAAATTTCAGATGAAAAAAATGCCTCTTTTTCTTTTATACCCCTGTTTTCAAGTATTTTGTTTATTATTTTTTCCATTTTCTATATACCTTACCTTAACATTCGCATTTTTAAAAAAGTCAGTTGCAAGTTTATCAGGATATCCTTCTTTAATTATAACTTCTTTAATTCCTGAGTTAATAATCATTTTTGCACAAACAGAACACGGATGACATGTTACATATAAAATACTATCTTTAATTGAGACACCATAATATGCTGATTGAATTATTGCGTTTTGTTCTGCATGGAGTCCTCTACAAAGTTCATGCCTTTCTCCAGATGGAATTTTTAATTCAACTCTTATACATCCAACTTCTTCACAATGAGGAAGTCCTGTTGGTGCACCATTATACCCGGTTGCTAAAATCCTTTTTCTCTTTACTAAAACACAGCCAACTTTTCTTCTTAAACATGTTGACCTCTCTGAAACAAGTTCTGCGATTTTCATGAAATAATGGTCCCAATCAGGTCTATGTATTTGGGTATATTGGGAATTCATTTGAAAATCTCCTTATTTTTTTTGAAATATCTTTCAATATTTTTTCATTTTTACTATTTGATAAAATTATATCAATCCAATCAGCAATTTTTTCTATTTCTTTTTCTTTCATCCCTCTGCTTGTAATTGCAGGAGTTCCAATTCTTATACCACTTGTTTTTGCAGGAGGTAGGGGGTCAAATGGTATGAGGTTTTTATTTGTAATAATACCACCTTTTTCAAGAATTTCCTGACCTTCAAGTCCTGTTAAGCCCTTATTTCTTAAATCAACTACCATCAAATGATTGTCAGTTCCATTACTTACAATTCTATAATCTCGTTTTTTTAATTCTTCACATAATTTTTTTGAATTTTTAACAATTTGTTTTTGATAATCAATAAAACTTTTTTCACTTGCTTCCTTAAAGGCAACTGCTTTTCCTGCTATTACATGAACTAATGGTCCTCCTTGAATTCCAGGTATTATTGTGCTATCAATATTTTCTTTAAATATATTTTTACAAAGTATTAAACCACCTCTTGGTCCTCTTAATGTTTTGTGTGTTGTGGTTGTAACAAAGTCAGTAAATGGAAATGGTGACTGATGAATACCAGCAATTACAAGACC
>DAOOVW010000080.1 GCA_035370465.1 bacterium
GGTGGTTCAAAATATAATCTGCCAATATGCATATGAATATCTATCATTTTTTCTCTCCTTCCTTAATTTTCAAGGATAATTTAAACATTTTCCCAATTTTTGTCAAATTACTGAATTAGTTTTGAGCCGAATTTTTACCCTTTTTCTACAATTATTTCATCTCGTTCTTTTACCTGTTTTAATTTTTCAATTCCTTTTGTAATTTTCCCAACAATCTCAACTTTACTTGCAGGAATAATTTTATCTCCATAACTTATTGGAGTTGGCCCAAAAAACAAACAGAAACATTTACCAGTTGGCCAATATCCAATATCTCCTTTCTCAACTTCACTTACAGGCATTTCTAATTTTTCATCAACATCAACTTCAAAATAAATTTCATCTCCCCATAAGTTTGCTTTTGAACTAAATGGAATTTTCTCAATTATTTTTTTACCTAATTTTGTATCAAGAATTTCTCCTTCTACTTCAATATTCCCTATTTTGATTTTTATTTTTTCCATATATCCTCCTTCCTGCTTGACTGGTAAGATATTTAGCAAGCAACAGAACAATTTTATCAACACTTTCCTTAACTTCTTTACTTATTTCAGTTCCAAAAGATAAGTTTCCTGGTTGAATTCCAATAATTAAACATTTTTTAAAATTATATATACCTAAAAGGTCAGGTAAAGAAAAAGAATGAGTCGTAGTTGTATTTTTCATCAACTGGTCAGGATAAAATATTTTAATTTCTCCTATTTTCCCTTTAAAATTAACAGCATCAACTATAATTATATTGTCTGATTTTAATCTTTCTATTTTCCCAATGAAATTTTCAATTCCTTCTTCAACTACTAAAAAGTTTACTTTATCTGATTTAACTATTTCCATAAGTTTTTTAACAATAATATTTCCAGCATTATCATCACCTTTTAAAGGATTTCCAATTCCAATTATTACAACTTTCCCTTTTAGAAATTTTTTAATTTCCATTTTATCATAATACCTTAAAAGAAATATTATAGATATAATAATTCCACAGAGTAAAGTGAGATTTATGGAAGTTTGAGGATTTTATGAAGTTGAAGTTTAATCTGGTAGTTTAAATATGGGTTTTCTTTAATATACTTAATTATTAACTTACTAATTTTTTTATCGTTATTAACTGGTTGAAGTACTATATTTTTTCTTATTTCCTTATCAATAAATTTAAAGTCATCTTTCCCTGTTATTACATACTTAAATTCAGAGGCAACTTTTATAAATTTCTCATCATATCCATTTTTGTGATATTTTTTTCCCTGTTTTTTGGGACTTACTGTTATCCAGTCAAATTTTATATCCTGCCATATTGTCCCATTTGTTTCAATTGAGACAAAAAAGTTATTTTCTTTTAATTTTTCCAAAATTGGCTTTAATGGTTGTAAATATGGCTCTCCACCTGTAATACACACATTTTTACACCTATATTTCCCAGCTTTTTTTATTATTTCATCAATTTCTATTTTATATCCTTTTTTTAACGCATATTTTGTATCACACCAAGGACATTTTAAATTACACCCAGAAAAACGGATAAAAACAAAAGGGAATCCCTGTAATTTTCCTTCACCCTGAATTGAATAGAAAATTTCGCAGATATTATATTTCACTTCTTTTTCTATACCAATATCTCCAAAATAATTAAAATGATTTCATAACATCAATTATTTTTTCTATTTCTTCATCACTCATAATTGCTTTTAATTCAAGAACAACGCTTCTCTCCAAAAGTTCTTGACTTTTTGGATAGTTTCCACCACATATTTCAACATTTGCTGTAAAATGCCAGTAATTCAAAGTTGCCGGTGCCACTCCTCTTTCTCTCATTTTCTCTTTTAATTTTTCTGCTTTTTCTTTATCTGGCAAAAACATTGTTAGAAATGTAGAAATATCACCATCAACATCAAGTATTTCTCTAAATTCAATTCCATTTAAATTTTTTATTCCGTTTTTTATTTTATTTTTGTTTTCTTTATGTCTTCTTATTACTTCTGGTAATTTTTTTAATTGAGCAATACCTATTGCTCCCTGTAATTCGTTCATTCTAAAATTAAATCCATCTCTCAGCTTCTTTTCTTCGCCTCTTGATACACCAGGAAGATGTGGATGCCCATGGTCGTGGTAATAGTCCGCCTGTTTATATAATTCTTCATCATCAGTTACAACCATACCACCCTCCCCTGTTGTCATAACTTTTACATAATCAAAAGAAAAACATCCAATATCACCAAATGTTCCCAATTTTTTACCTTTATATAATGCCCCTGTACTCTGACAATTATCTTCAACAACTTTTAAATTTCTGTCTTTTGCTATTTCACAGATTTCTTCAATTCTGGAAGGTACCCCCATCATATGAACAGGCATAATTGCAACGGTTCTGTTGTTTATTTTTCTTTTTAAGTCATCAACATCCATATTAAGGGTTTTATCAATTTCACAAAGAACAGGAATAAACCCACTTTCCCTTATTGCTTCAATTGTTGCAGAAAATGTGAAACACTGAGTAATTATTTCTTTCCCTTTTGGTAAATTCAAACTTTCAAGTGCAACTTTTAAAGAAGATGACCCAGAAGAAACACCAAGTGAATATTTACTTCCAATAAATTTTGAAAATTCATTTTCAAATTCAACTACTTTAAAAATGCCTTCTCTTTCTTTTTCAAATCCATATCTGAAAATAACTTTCCTTTTCATAACATCAATAACTTCCTTTAATTCTTCATCACCAAATAATTCTCTACCTGGCATTTTCATCTCCTCCTTACATTTTTATTTTAATATTATATTTTATTCTAAAATATAATTTCTTGCAAATTCCATAAGAAAATCTAAATTGCACTATATCTATAAATAAACTAAAATATATAAAAAGAAAAAGAGGAATACAAAAATGAAGTTCAAAAGACATTATCAAATGACAAAAGGAGAATTAAATTTAACTCCTCTTGTTGATATAATTTTCCAGCAAATTATATATTTTATGTTGACTTCAAGTTTTATAATGCAGCCAGGAATAAAAATTAAACTTCCAAAAGCATCTACATCAACTGAAACAATCCAGAAACAAGAAATATATGTAAGTATATCAGAAGAAGGTATTATTTTTTATAATGGACAACCAGTAAAATTAGAGGAATTAGAGGAAATTTTCAGACAGGAAAAAGAAAGGAGGCAAAAACTTACTCTTGTTATAAAAGCAGATGAAAATACAAAACACGGAAGGGTTGTTCAGGTAATGGATACAGGAAGAAAACAAGGGATAGATAAAATTGCAGTAGCAACAACTCCAGAACTTTAATATAAAATGGAACCTAATCGTCTACTTCTTAAAACATTTACTATAAGTTTATTTTTCCATATTGTTGGCATATCACTTTTTTCTATTATATTTCCTATTCCCCCTTCTAAAACATTACCAATTGAAGTAACTCTCCTTCCACCTGCAATGGATAAGAAAATTCAATTAGAAACAACAGAAGTTCTCCCAAATCTTCCTGCTCTTGAAACAGTATCTCAGTCAGAAAAACTTGCTCAATCTGATAATAGCAGTGAAATTGTAAAAATTTCAGAAGAAAAATTTACTGGCTTTCCTGAATTTATTCCAACAACAAAAATTACAGGTGAATTTGAAATACCTCAATTTCAGGTAAAATTTCCGCCACTTCCATCAATAATACAACAGGCACAATCAGAAATAAGGACAAAATCAAATGAAATAATAGAAGGACCAATTGGAGAAAGAAAACTTATATATAAAGAACCAATTGAATATCCTGATTGGGCAGAGAAAAACGGTATTGAAGGTAATATAAAAATTAAATTTTGGGTAAAAGCAGATGGAAAAATAAGTGAAACAGAAATTATTACTTCATCAGGATATCCAGAACTTGATGTATATACAATGAATAAATTTATGAAATATCTTTTCCAGCCAATAAATAAAAATGAAGATGTCTGGGGTATTATAACTTTTATTTTCCGACTGAAATGATAAAAATAAATATTGATATTGCTTTAACATTTTACTTGATGTTACCAATAATAATTCTTACTTTCTGGATATTTTTTGAAAAAAGGGCAAATAAACCATTTGAAATTAAAAGTCATGATTATCTATGGCAATGTCCTATATGCTTTTATATGTATATTGACAGCAAGTCAGATAAAATATCAAGGTGTCCAAGATGTAAAACTCTTCACAAAAAAGGCGAAAAATTGTAAAATAATAAAAAATGGAGGAAAAATGATAACAGAAATAGGAATAGTAGCAGGAGAAATATGGAGCTATCTTGAAAAGTATAATGAGACCACATTTGAAAAGTTAATTAAAGCAACAGGAAGAGATAGGGACTTACTAATAATGGGACTTGGCTGGCTTGCAAGAGAAGGACATATAATACTGGAAAAAGTTGGCAATGATTATAAAATTAAACTCCACGATAAAAGATGATATTTGAAATTGGGGGATCGTCTAATGGCAGG
>DAOOVW010000081.1 GCA_035370465.1 bacterium
TTCAAACTCCTTCCCTTATAAAGGTTTACCCATCTATCTTTGTAGAGGGGAAGGTCAGGATGGATTTTATAAAATCTCCCCCCACCCCTCTTTTTTAAAGAGGGGAGAATTGAAATAAGGAGAAATAAAAATATATATACAGAAGATAAAAAAACTCCTGATAAAATAATTGAATTTATAAAAGAAAATTTTGTGATTATTAAAAAAGAAATTGTGATTATAAAAAAAAGAAAACAGAAAGATACTACCAACACGAGAGAGTCCTTTCTTTTGACTATTACTTCTTCTTTATTATTACTTTCTACTATTCTTTTCATCATTTCTCTTTTTTTATTATTTTACCCCTTTCTTTCCTTCTGTCAATACTCATAACTTTAATTTTTGTAAAATGAAGTAAAACACTTAGTATATTTATATGATTTAGAAAATTGTCAGAAAAACAGATTTTAAATTGAAAGGAATTAATATTTTTCTCTTATTTTTATTGTGTATGAATGATTTTTCAGTCCTTCTATTTCTGCTATTCTTTCTATATATTTCCCATATTTTTTATAAAAATTTTTTTTAACTTCAATTATTGCATAACTTCTTAAAAAATTATAAACAGAAAGTCCTGAAAATGACTTTGCTGACTGATTTGTTGGTAATATGTGAGATGGACCAACAAAATAATCCCCTACTACTGCGGGAGTATAATCACCAACAAAAATTGCCCCTGCTATTGAATTTTCAACAAGAAAAGAGGGGGTTTTTGATATAATTTGTAAGTGTTCCGGACATACAGAATTTATTATTTTTAGTGCTTCTTCTTGACTTTTTACAATTATATAATATCCATTTTTTACAACTTTTTTTGAAATTTCTTTTCCAATTTTTTCATCTGTTGTTATAAAAAGTCCAAAACCATCAGTATGTTCCATCTGTGCTTTAAAGTCATATTCTATAAATTTTTTATTACCAGAACTATCAGAAAAAATAACCACTTCACTTGGTCCTGCTGGTAGGTCAATCCTTTTATCACCAGAGATAATTTTTTTACAGGTATTGACATATTTATTTCCAGGTCCTGCTATAACATCAACTTCTGGAATTGTCTCAGTTCCATAAGCAAAAGAAGCAATTGCCTGTGCTCCACCAACTCTGTAAATGTTTTCAATACCAAGAAAATAACAAACTCCGAGAATTAAATCAATATTTTTTGAAGGAGGAGTAGCAATATGAATATTCTTAACACCAGCAACTTTTGCGGGTATTGTACTCATTAAAATTGTTGAAATTAAAGGTGACTGCCCACCAGGAATATAAATTCCAGTACTTTCAACAGGGCTAAATTTGAAAATTATTTTATAACTATCTTCTTTTAGAATAAACCCACCAGGAAGTTGTTTTTTATGGTATTTTTCTATTTTCTCAGATGACCTTTTAATTGCTTCAATTACATCTTTATCAATTTTTTTAAAACATTTTTTAATTTCTTCTTTTTCAACTTTTATCTGGGTAATTTTTACTTTATCAAATTTTTCAGTGTAATATAAAACACCTTTATCTTTTTCTTTTTTTATTCTTTTAATTATATTTCTAACTTCATCTTCAATTTTTTCATTTTTCTTTCTTCTTTCTTTTAAAATTTCTACCAATTGAGAAAAATTTATTTTTTTCATCTTAAACTTTCTATTGCTTTTTTATAGTTTTTACTGCTAAAAATGTAAGAACCAGCAACAACAATATTAACTCCTGCTTTTTTAACAATTTTTGCTGTTTCATTATTTATTCCACCATCAACTTCTATGTCAAAATCTAACTTTTTTTGGGTTTTTATATTATTTAATTTTTCAATTTTCGGAACAACATCAGCAATGAATTTTTGTCCTCCAAAACCAGGATTGACACTCATTACTAAAACTTCATTAATAATTTCAAGAAAAGGAACAATCTCATCAACAGAAGTTGGGGGATTTATTACAAGACATACTTTTTTCCCATAATTTTTTATTTCTTCAATAAGTTTTCTATGAGGTATTTTGCATTCAATATGTATTCCTATAATATCTGCTCCACTATTCGCAAAGTCCCTCCAGTATTTTTCTGGATTTGTAATCATTAGATGTGCCTGGAAAGGCAAATTAGAAAATTTTCTTATTGAAGATAAAATCATAGGACCAAATGTTAAATTTGGTACAAAATGTCCATCCATGACATCAAAATGAATTAAGTCAGCACCACTTTTTGTAATTTCTTCTACTTCTTTTCCTAAACAACTGAAATCTGCTGAAAGCAAAGAAGGTGATATTTTAACCATAGATTGTTATTTTAACATATAAAAGAATTAAAATCTAAAATTTGAAGAAGTGAAGAAGTTGACAGAGAATATAGAAAATATAAAATTAATAAAGGAGTATTTTGATTGAAGAACATTAAAATCAATTTTTAAAACTGCTAATATCTCTGGTGAAGAATTTTAAAAAACTTATCTAATAAAAATGAATTTTGGAGTCGCTGATAAAAAACAATGATGTTTCCTTTGGTCTATGCTCAGAGGCATCCTAAATTATAAATTTAAAAAATGTTCTTCTTTTTCCCAATAAGAGATGAATATAGAGTAAAAAAGTTTCCGATTGTAGTTATTTCTATAATAACTATTAATTGTATTGTTTTTTTCCTATCTGCTTTTTCTCCAAATTATGAGGGAATAGTTTTAAAATATGGTTTTGTTCCTGCTAATCCATCTATTCTTACTGCAATTACTTCTATGTTTTTACATGGCGGGATTTCTCATTTAGGTTTTAATATGTGGTATCTTTATTTAACAGGAGATAACCTTGAAGATAGATGGGGAAGATTTAATTTCCTATTTTTTTATCTTCTTGGTGGTATTTTTTCTGTATTCCTTTATTCAGTTCTTATCCCACCACAACATGACTTAGTTCCTTTAATAGGTGCTTCTGGTGCAATAGCAGCAGTTCTTGGAGCATATATAGTTCTATTTCCAAAAACAATTATAACTTTTAAATATTTTTGCTGGTTTTTTCTATTTATAAGAGTTGGAGAATTTAAATTATATGCTTCATTCTGGCTTGGGCTATGGTTTTTTCAGCAGGCACTTTACACATTTCTGGTAAAAAAACTTCTTATTACAAGTTCTGTTGCTTTTGCCGCCCATTTTGCTGGATTTATTTTTGGAGTAATAATTGGAATTGGGACAAAGTTATTTAAGGAAGCAAAATATAGAGAAAATGTTGAGTTGGGGCAAAATTTACTTTTGAATATAATAGGAAGAGAAAAATCTCAGAAAGTTATTTCACTAAAGGAAATGGAAGAAATAGAGGATATAAAAGGGAAAATAAAAGAAAATTTTGAGAAAGAAAGAGCCCTTGCAACTTCTTATTATACTCAACTTTTAAAAAAATACCCTGAAAAAGCAACAATAGATGAGAAAACACATTTTGAAATTGCAGAATCACTTAAAAGACAGGGAAAAATTGATATTGCTATTGAATGTTATAAGAATTTTCTTCTTTCATATCCTTTCAGTAAATTAGCAGATGATGCATTATTTTCATTAGGAAAAATTTATTTTGAAAAAGGTGAATATGAAAAAGCAAAAAATTGTTTTTTACAAATTGTCATTTTTTATCCATATAGCAATGTTTATGAAGAAAGTAAGTACTACCTTGAAAAACAACTTCCTCAATATACCAATAAAGATTAAATTTCAATAATTTATTTTCTAAATAATATTTAAATAACATTTAAAAATTTAATTATTGGTTTTTTTTGCAATATATATCCAGTAGTGTCCATATTTTTTAACTAACTCAAAATTACTCTCAATACATTTCTGTAAAATTGGGCATGCATTTAAAAAATAAAATTGTTTCTTGTCATCAAATCCCCAATCAGCATAATGAATTATTAACTTACATTTTTTCTCAAGAAGTGCCTTACAAATTTTTGATTG
>DAOOVW010000082.1 GCA_035370465.1 bacterium
TTTGTAATGATTAAAAAAGAAATTGTGATTATAAGGAAAAAACAAAAAGATACTACAAATATGAGAAATCCGCTTCTTTTAACTATTACTTCTTCTCTTTTATTACTACCTATTATTCTTTTTATCATTTTTCTTTCTTTAATTATACTATCCTTTTTTCCCTCTGTCAAAACATTGTATTGAGACATAATAAATCTACACGAAAGGGTATGTTAGACAAAACAAAAAAAATCTACTTGAAAAATAGGATTTAAATAGCATCTCCGGATAAAATAAGAAAAAACTGGAGGTGCAAATGAAAAAGGAATTAGAAATGGGGATAAGGTGTCAATAAGCATCTTAAATGCACCACTAATCGTCAGTTGATACTGCACCACTTTTTTAATAATACCACTGTGTAAATTTTGACATCACCTCCTGGTGAAAATCTTGATTTGAAATGGACAGGATGGGAAATAGACCCTGAACGAAAAACAACATATCTTCGTGAAGATGAATGGCTTACTCAACCTAATAATATCAAAAATCATTTTTCTAGAGTGTCTCCTTCTTCTGGTTATATTCTTAAATCAGATGGATGGGAAATAATGGCTTGTTTAAAATATAAAGATAGTTCTGAAGTTCCATATTTGTTATTGCATAAAGTTGGTAATGGATTTTTAGTAATTACATCTGCTGAAATAGGATATGGTGGTGGCTGGTATACCTTTGGAACACCTTATTATAAAGAAGCGGGGATGTTAATTGAAAATCTTTACAATATGTTTTTAAAAGATTTATCTATGGTTATATTTTGAAAAGGGTAAATCTTAATTGAACTCCATAAGAGCAGTCCTAATTTTTATCATCTAAGATATCTTATTGCTCAATAGATATATCTAACTAAGCTTGAAAAAGTCATTTTAAGTCAGTTTCAGAATTAAGAGAGTTTTTATTTTCTGAGCAAGTTTATTTGATAAGGTTCTTAGAGTTTAAGTTTTTTTCCTTTATGTTTGTCAATATCTCTTTTTGTTTTTTTAAAAATATATCAAAACCCACATATATTAAGGACATGCAGAACACTTGACAAAAACTTGGGGGGATAATGAAAACAGAATTAAAACTTGTCAATTGATAGTAAATATGTTAAGGTTTAATTGATAAAAAAATTTGAACTTTAACTTGCTCACTCTGCTTTTAATAGAGTACAAAAGTAGATAAATATTCTTATCAGAAAGATGGGGTTGAGTAAATACTTACAAAAAAGAGTGATGTATAATAAAAGCAGAAAGGAGAAATTTTTATGAAGAAATATTCTATTCCTAAATTACAACATAAGGGACATCTATTAAAGGTTTTCACAGAATATTGGGAAGTAGAGCAGGATATAAATCGGGGAGGTTCTATTGTATCTATAGTTTTTGTTAATGGGTCCGGGAAAAATATTCTTCGCAAGCCCTTACTCTCATATGTGGATAAAATGGGAGATGTTCTTTCTTTTATGTCTGCGGGAAAGAGACCAGAACACAGCGAAGAAAAATTATTTTTCAGCACCTCTTCTGAAAAAAAACCAAAGGTAGAAATTGATAAAACAAGTGCTGGTTTTCCTATAATTATCTCTTCAGGTTTTTTGTATAACAATAAAGGAGAAACAACTGGTATTTCTTATAGCGAACAATGTGAGTATCATTCAAGTTTTATCCGAAGAACAATTACCTTTCAATTTGATGAACCCGCAAATGACATTTTAGTTCTCGGAGTTGCAAAAATTGTTATTGATAGGTCTCTATGTGAATATGCTTATAAATATTCAGCATGGCAGGCAAGACATGGGGGTAACCTTTTGACCAATCTTATCTATGGTAAAGTTTATCCCTTTGCCTACCCTGTATATGTTGAACGATATCCTTTCAGATATTTATCCCTCTTTAATAGAGGAAAAGATGCTATAGAATTTTTACCTTCGAGTAATGTGGAATTATGGGAAACTGGCATTACCGGTACCCCTGGTAGTGGCTTTTTTGGTTTATATACACTTGAAGATAAAAGGGGAAATACTATATTGATGGAACCTTTTCATGAACTTACCTTAGGGTACCCTGACCCTAAATATAAAAGACCTGAACTAAAAGGTAAGTATTCCTTCACTTTTACAATAGGATTACCAATGATTGAGAAAAATTATCCTGCGGATATCAGACATGTGGGATTCAACAACCACCCCTGGCCGGATGAAAAAGAAATTCGTAAATGGGCTGAATATGGTGTTAATGTAGCAAGATTGCATAATGATTTTGACAAAAGCGGTAATTTCTGGCATGATGGGACATTTCCTCCCTATGATGAAGAGGATATTAAAAAAATGAAAGAAACAATTGCAACTGCACATCGTTATGGAATAAAAGTGATTCCTTATTTTTCTCTTAGTGAATTACATCCATCTTCAGAAGCATGGAAAAAAAACCATGATTTTTGGAAGCGCACAGAAGATGACAATGATACAGAAATACATAATTATTGGCAAAATGGAGAATATGGAGCACAAATGTGTCTTGCTTCGGGATGGAATGACTACTTAAAAAATTACATTAAAAAAATTGTAGAAACCTATGGATTTGATGGTGTCTATTTTGATTGGGTTAGTTCCTTATACTGCAATAATAGAAGACATAAGGAGTATAACCATCTTACTTGCGATGAAATCCTTGAATTTCTGGAATGGACAAGAAATTTTCTGGGAACAAACAGGGTATTAGTAATTCACACTTCTGCATCTCCTTTTATGGCGGCAGAAAGTTATGCCGATGCTACTATTGTTTTTGAAGAGATTTATGCGCCCCCTGCATTTATGAAGGACATGCCACCTATTGATTGTTTACAGCCACAGTTAGATATGGCAAATCACATACAAAAACTTGTCTGTCCCAGTATACTTGCTTTTAAGGGGAAAACAGCAGCCAAAAAATTTGTTTCAAGTTGCATTGCAATGGGACTTCTTTCATATATTGGAAGGCAGAAAGGAAGTAGTGACCCTTTTATCGAGAACTTCCAGAGGCTGCGTAAATATAAGTTAACTAACTATGCTGTAATACCTGCTACACGTGCTCCTGTTGTCGTTAATAAAAAAAATATAAGGGTTTGCTTTTTTGTCAATAACAGCGAAATTATTGTTATAATAACCAACCTTAGTGCTAAAAAGGAATTATTCAATATACAATTCAATCCATCAGCAGTTAATCCTATATGGAATAAGTATAAAAGATACTTAATTGAGGATAAAGATGGAAAGAGAAAAAAAACTGTTGGATTGAACGGAATAAAAGGAAGTGGACAAATCAGTGGATATGACTACATAATATGGCGTATTATCCCTATTTTGAAGCGAAAAACTTAATAAAAAGATAAAACGTTCGTTATGTTAGGCACAAAAACAC
Organism: bacterium; assembly: GCA_035370465.1. Taxonomy (NCBI): domain Bacteria; species bacterium. Next base: position 3,414 of record DAOOVW010000082.1, read on the forward strand.
AACAAAGGGAACAAAGAAGAATGCTAAATTTAGGCAAAGAGGAAAAACAAAATATAAATAGATAGAATATTTTACTTTGTTCCTTTGTATGAGCACATCTTTCACTGATATATTTACTTATATGAAGAATTATTAAAACACTATTTTCGTATATATTTTTTATGAGGCAAAGTGTTGACAAATCAACTTCGCCATTTAACAATTTCTGACATTTAACAAATCCTTATTATCCTAACCTAAAATCCCGTTTTTTATAACTATGTATTATATTCAGGTATAGGTAAATC
>DAOOVW010000083.1 GCA_035370465.1 bacterium
CCTATAAAGACATTTTCAATTGGTTTTGATGTGAAAGAATATAATGAATTAAAATACGCTAAAATTGTTGCAGAAAAATTTGGAACACAACACCATGAATTTATTATCCAACCAGATATTATCAAATGTTTACCAAAACTTGTCTGGCATTATAATGAACCATTTGCTGATTCTTCTATGATTCCAACTTATTATTTGGCAAAAGAAACTTCAAATTATGTAAAAGTTGCCTTAAATGGAGATGGTGGAGACGAAAACTTTGCTGGATACGATAGATATTATCAAACAATGGTATTATCAAAACTTTACAGTTTTTGTAAAAAAGCAGGACTCACTTCTTCATATGTCAAAAATTTGATTGAGAAAATATATCAAAAATTTCCTGCTCCTTTCCCTGTAAGAATTTTAGAATGGATTAAAGAGGCAGATGATTTCGGTTTTGGTTTCGCATATTCAAGAAGATTACAATCTTTTTCAGATATATGGAAAGAAAAAATATATTCTCCTTGGTTTAAAAATGAACTTAAAAATTATAACTCAATTGAAATAGTTGATAAATTATGGGAAAAAAATAAAGCAGATAATTTATTAGAAAAAATGCTTTATACTGACTTTCATCTTTATTTACCAGAAGTTCTAATGGTCAAAATAGATATAGCAACAATGGCAAATTCTCTTGAAGGAAGAAGTCCTTTTCTTGATTATAAATTTATTGAAACAATATCTTCATTTCCACCAGAATTAAAATTAAAAGGGAAAATTTCTAAGTATATTTTGAAAAAAAAATTAAAAGGATTTTTGCCCGACGAGATTTTAAAAAGGGGGAAAATGGGCTTTGGTGTCCCAGTTGGTGAGTGGTTTAAGGGAGAACTTGCAAATTATTTAAAAAGCATAATTTTAAATAAAAGATTTTTCAAAAGGAACTTTTTTGAAAAAAAATATGTAGAAGAAATTGTTCAGCAACACATTTCTGGTAGAGTTAATCATTCTTCTCGTTTATGGACTTTATTATGTTTTGAGATTTGGTGTAGAATATTTCTTGATGGAGAACAGGTATGAAAAAAGAGTTTAACTCTAACAATTATACAAAAGGAATTTGGAAAAAATTATTATTTATATTTATTTGTTCTCTTTTAATAAGAGTACTGTTTATTCTTACTTTAAATAATTCAATTGATGTTTGGGGTGATTGGTGGGATGAGTTGGGATGGAAACTTGCCTCAGGAAAAGGATTCTGGGTAGAAAATCCTTATTTTCCAGGTGGACAGAAATTCTATTCATGGAGAACTCCGGGATTTCCTTTTTTTCTTGCAATAATATATAAAATTTTTGGTCATAATTACCTTGCTGCAAAAATTGGGCTTGCTATAATTAGTTCATTTACTTGCATTTTGATTTATTTCCTTCTTAGAGAGTTTTTTAATTCAAAAATTTCTTTTATAGGCAGTTTTCTTTATTCAATATACCCATCTTCAATTTTCTGGACTGGTTATCTTGCACCTGAAACACTTGAAACCTTTTTATTAGTTTTATTTTCAATATTCTTAATAAAAGGCAAAAATAAAAAAAGTGATACTTTTATTTTATTAAGTGGTATTTTTCTTGGAATTGCCGTTTTAACGAGGTCTCTTTTTTTTATTTTTCTTCCTTTAATATTTTTTTATTTTCTTATAGAATTCAAGAGAAAAGGGATATTAAAATTTATTTTTTTGTTTTTAGGCTGTTTTCTTGTAATAACTCCTTGGGTTCTAAGGAATTACAAAATTCATAAAAAACTTGTTCTTACTTCTACTGAGGGAGGAATTGTTTGTTATATTGCTAATAATGAAAAATCACTTTCTCAACCATCAGGATATTGGAATCCTCCTCCTCCTTTTTTTGAAAAATTCAATGGGATGTCAGAAGTTGAAATTGACCATAAATTATATGAACTTGCTTTAAATTTTATTTTATCCCATCCAAAAGAATATCTAAAACTTGTCTGGGATAGATTTATAAGATATTGGAGATTTTTCCCTCATACTTTTTCTGGTCCTGGTGAAAACTATAAAAAATACCATGTAATACTTGGATTTATAACTTTTGCCCCTATTATAATTCTAAGTTTTATAGGTTTCTTTATTACTCTTAAAAATTTGAAAAAATACCTATGGATTTATTTTGGAATTCTTGGTTGGTCGTTACCGACAATCCTTTTATTCAAAACTGTAATAAGATATAGGGAACCAATAATTCCATATTTGATGGTTTTATTACTTTCAATTTTCAAAAATGTGGAAAAATAAAAAGGTCTCAGTAATATTTCCAACATATAATGAAAGGGACTCAATAAGAGAAGCAATAGATGATTTTTTTGCGAGTTCTTTTGTTGATGAAATAGTTGTTGTTAATAATAATGCCGTTGAAGGAACTGATGAAGAAGTGAAAAAAACAAAGGCAAAACTTGTTTATGAAAAAAGACAGGGATATGGATATGCAATTTGGAAAGGACTTGAAGAAGCAACAGGGGATTATTTGATAATTTCAGAACCAGATGGAACTTTTCTTGGAAGAGATGTAATTAAACTACTTGCTTATAGTGATGATTTTGATTATGTACTTGGAACAAGAACAACAAGAGAATTAATATGGAAAGGTGCAAATATGAATTTTTTTCTGAAGTGGGGAAACTGGGCAGTGGCAAAAATAATGGAATTTTTATATAACACTACAATTTTAACAGATGTTGGATGTACAATGCGGCTTATAAAGAGAAATATATATATAAAAGTTAAACCATATTTTACAGTTGGAGAACAACATTTTGGTCCAGAACTTACCCTTCTTGTTATAAAATCAGGAACTAAATTTGTTGAAATACCTGTAAATTATAAACCAAGAGTTGGAAAATCATCAGTAACTGGAAATATGGGAAAAGCATTTTCTCTTGGATTAAAGATGATTATTTTAATTTTTAAGTATAAATTCAAAAGGATAAATTTTGAAAAATGATACTATGCTATCACAGAATTAATCCATGGTATAAGAAAGATGCAATAACAGTCAGTCCTACAAAATTCCATAAGCAGATTAATTATTTATTTTCTAAAAATTTTAAATTTCTTATAATGGATAAATATATAGAAGATTTTTTTATTTCTAATGATAAAAAAGTCGTAATTTCATTTGATGATGGATATGCTGATAATTTATGGTTTGCTATTGAAATACTTAATGACTTTGGGATTTCTCCAATAATTTATCTTACTGTTTCTTATATTGGAACTAATATCCTTTTCCCAAGATATAAAGAAATATTGAAAGATAGATTTCTTAATTGGAAAGAAGTATCAGAAATGGTAAATAATGGAGTTGAATTTGGTTCACATACACTAACTCATCCTGATTTAACGAAAATTGATAAAAAGCAAGCGGAAAAAGAAATAATTGAATCAAAGAAAATTATTGAAGATAAAATCGGTAAAGAAACAAAATTTTTTTGTTATCCATATGGCAACTTTAATTCTGAAATAATTGAAATTGTACAGAAAGCAGGGTATAAAGGGGCTGTTGTTAATAGAAAAAAAAATATGGAAATAACAAAATTTACATTACCCAGGGTTGGTATTTATTCTCATAATAATAATTTTATTTATAGGGTCAAAATATGGAGAGAATATATAAAAGA
>DAOOVW010000084.1 GCA_035370465.1 bacterium
AAATAAATCTTTAATGTGGTCATCCATTGTAAGATAAATTATCTGCCAGTTATTCATTGCTAATTCAAAAAGGGATTTTATTAAAATTTCTCTTTTATCATAATCAGAATGCTGGAATGCATCATCAAGTATTAAAAAAGCACTATCTGTTTTTAATATATGACTTAAAAAACCAATTCTTAAAGCAATCATAACCTGTTCTTTTGCCCCTGTGCTTAAATCTTTTAAAGAAAATTCATTATAATCATCTGAAATAATTATGTCTGAATCATTAAACAATAGTTGTTTATATCTGCCCGTTAATTTAAAAAGAAAATTTTTAACTTCTTCGGAATTAAGTGATTCTAATAGTTCTTTATCTTCTTCTTCCTGTAATTTTTCAATTGTTTTATTTACAATAATTCCTGATAAAATTTTTGCTTCAATTTCCTGGAAGGCATTTTTTATTTCTTCTCTCTTTTTAAATAAATTATCAATTAAAACAGACCAATCACAACTTATATCACTGCCAGTATACTGACATATAGTATATTTTAAATCATTTAATTTCTTTTCTTCCTCACTCCTTTTGTTTTCCATTTCACCTATTGCCTTTTCAACTTTTTTTAATTCTTCTTCTGAATATTCTTTACCAGGGTCTTCCTCTACATATTCATTTTCTCCAACACCCAGCCCCTTTAACTCACCAATTTTTTTATTTATTTCGTTATTATGTCTTTCTCTTTTGTCCAATATTTCATTTATTTTTTCTTCCCAGTACCCTTCATCAATTGTTTCTCCTGTTATATTCTGGAAAAGGGCATTAATTTTTTCTTTATTTTTTGATAATTGATTTTTTAAATCCTCATATTGCCCACTTTTTCTTTCTTCCTCTTCTTTTAGTGTTTTTATTTTTTCTATTTCTTTTTCTATTTTTTCCATCTCATCTTTATCAAACTCTATTCCTGGGTTTTCTATTTGATACTGACTTTCATCAATATCTAATCCATCTAATTTTTTTTGTAATTTTTGACACTCCTCTTCTAATTTTTTTCTTTTTGTATAAATATCAGAAAGGATATTATTCCAGTTGGTTTCATCCAGTGGACTTTCAATTTTTAGTCGTTTAAACCCATCAATAATGGAATTAAAAAGAGTATTTACTTCAATTTTTAATCGCTGTTGTTCGCCTTCAAGTATATCAAGACAGTTATGTGCCTTTTGTTGTTCGTTAAGTAATGTCTCAATTTGAACCAGATTATTAAGAGAAGTTCCAAAACGACTTTTAAAATCATTTTTTAAAGAAATAAGCTCATCTGCCTGTTTATAAGAAACAATATCTTTTTTTATTTTATGTAAATAACATATTTCTGATATTGTCCCTAAAACAATCAATATAATTCCATAGATTCTATAATTTAAAGAAATAAGAACTAATCCAGTTATTAAAAATAGAATAAAAGTGATATATAAAAATAATGGCTGTTTAGGAATAACAGGAGTATTTGAAATTTTTGTATATTCTTCTTTTGCTGCTTTTAACCATTCATAACCTTTTGAGTTTTCTTTTAATTCATTTATCTGTTTTTCTTTTTCTTTCAATTCATTTTTTTTATTTTGATAATTTGAAATTCCCTGTTCTATTTTTTTAATTTCCTCTTCTGGAAATTTATTTATTTCACCTTCTCTCTTTTTTAATTCCTCTGAAATAAGATAACCCTGATATTTTTTTGCTTGAAGAAGTTTTTTATGTTTTTCTTCTAAGTCAGGTAATTTTTCAGTTTGTTTTCTTATCCTTGTTATTTCTCTGTTTATATCTTCAATCTGGTTTCTTTTATTTTTATATTCAGTTATCAATTCCTTCAATTCCTTTATTGAGAATTCAGGGATTTTCTCAAGTTCTTCTTCTAAATTATGTATTTCCCTTGATAGTTTATATCCCTTATATTTTTTACTCTTAATGAGTATTTCCTTTTCCTCTTTTAATTTTTCAATTTGGATTGTTATGTTATGTATAATCCCCTGTTCATAATCTTTTGTAAGTTTATCAACTATTTCATTTAATCTATAAAATTCTTCTCTTTTTTTGTTATAAGTTTCTCCATCACCCTGGTTTGCAATATCAATTCCCAAATTTATTATTTCACCTTTTCTAACTGTTTTAGAAATTTTATTTAGAATTGAATCCAATAATTTACGGGGAGACAAAATATTTTTTATTGTATTTTTATCAATTCCGCTTTCATTTTTATCAACAATATCTGTTTCACCTTCTTTAACAACCATCAGTTTTACAAGAGATAATGGTAATCCCTGTTTTTTTTCTAAATAGTCCTCCAATTTTACTCCTCTATTTGGACGAAAATCTATATTTTTTTCATCCAATCCTTGAATAGTAACTTTCCCTTCTCCTGATTCTCGTAGATACCCCCAATTATTTTTATTTTTGAATAGACATCTAATTATGAATTCTACAAGAAATGATTTTCCTCTTTCATTTTTGCTGTAAATAAGATTTATACTTCCAAACGACTCTTTGAATTCACTGATTGGACCACAATTTTTAACTGCTATTTCAGTTATTTTTATACTCATTTTTTATCCAATTCACCAAATATTAATTCCATCGCTTTTTCTAAAATTTGTTCTTTTGTTGCATGAAAATTTTTTAATTCTAATTTTTCAATCTCCTGTTTTACTTTATTAAATATAAAAATTCTTTCATCGGAGAGTGTATTTAGAACTTTAATATCTGTCAGGTCGGGTCCCTCTTCGTCATATAAGGAAATTCCATATTTTGAAAGAGAATTTATAATTGCCCCTTTTAAAGATAACAGGTTGGTGGTAAAACCTCTCACTTTAAGACGCAAGTTGACATAATTTAATTCCTCATCGGGTAATTTCCAGTTTTTTATCATCTGCTCTATCTGTTTTTTTATTAAGTCAATTTCATTTTCAACAGGAAATGTTAAAATTTCTTCTATAAAGTAAATTTTTTCTGTTTTAATAAATTGATTTTCAATAGTATTTGCCCCTGTGTCATAAATAATAAATTGCCTTTTGCCTGTTTCAGTTATATCAAGAGGAAATGGAGAACCGGGATAATATACTTTCCCAAAATTGTCTGCTTTGTGTATATGCCCGAGAAAAACTTTTAATGGATTGTATTTGTTAATTACTGCCGCAGAAAGAGGCATATAAGTCCCTGGCTCATAAGGGTTTGTCTGCCAGTTTGTAGTAATATAATCACCGTGTCCAACCAAAATCCAATTATCTGGTTTATTTTCAGAAATAAATTCAATTAAAACTTCATCCATTGTTTTAGTTGAAATATAAGGTATTAAGAGAAAAGATATTCCATCAAATGTTTTTAAAGATACAGAATTTATAACTTCTATATTACCTGATGTAAAAAATTCCTGCTTAACCTCTGTATCATGATTACCAGGAATAATTATTACTTTAATGTTCTTGAATTTCCCACAAATTTTATCAAAACTCTGATATTGGAAAAAATTTTTATCAAATGTATCACCTGCAATTAAAAGAGTGGTAATTTGTTTTGAAATACATTCATTGAAGATACTTTCAACAACTCTGTATCTATCTGGTGTTTCATTTTGTTCTTTTAAATGAACATCAGCAGTAATGGCAATTTTCATATCTATAATGTAAAGCATT
>DAOOVW010000085.1 GCA_035370465.1 bacterium
AACAAAATAAAAAAACAATTTCAGTTGGAGGAGATAATCGCCTAACAACTCCAGAAATAAAAGAAAAATTAATAAAAGGGCTTCTTTCAACTGGCTGTGAAGTTTTTGATATAGGAATAGTTCCTACTCCTGTACTTTATTTTTCCGTTCACTATTATTGTTTTGATTCAGGAATTATGGTTACTGCAAGTCATAATCCTCCTCAATATAATGGATTTAAAATAGTTATTGGAAACAGGTCTATTTATGGAAAGGAAATTCAGGAAATAGCAGATATTATTGAAAGAGAAGATTTTAAGAACGATAAAGGTAAGGTTAGTAAAGAAATTGCTGATGTTGATTATATAAACTATATAAAAAGTAAATTCAATTTTAAAAACAAATTCAGAGTAGGAGTTGATACAGGAAACGGTATTGCAGGTCCTATAATAGTTCCCTTATTTAAAGAACTTGGAATTAAAATTTTTCCTTTATATATAGAGAGTGATGGTAATTTTCCTCATCATCTTCCAGACCCTGTTGTTCCAGAAAATTTAAAAGACCTTATAAAAATTGTCAAAGAGTACTCATTAGATGTTGGTTTTGGTTTTGATGGAGATGGTGACCGACTTGGAGTTGTTGATGATACAGGGGAGATACAATGGGGGGATAGATTGCTGATTTTATATTCAAGAGAAATTTTAAAGAAAATGCCAAAAAGTAAAATAATATTTGATGTTAAATGTACAAAAGCACTTCAGGAAGAAATTGAAAAAGCAGGTGGTATACCAATAATGTGGAAAACAGGTCATTCATTAATAGAAGATAAATTACATCAGGAAAATTCTCCACTTGCTGGAGAATTATCAGGGCATCTTTATTTTGCAGATGAATATTATGGATATGATGATGCTATTTATGCGAGTTTAAGATTATTAAAGATTCTTGATAATGAAGGCAAAAAACCTTCTCAACTTTTTTCAGATGTTAAAAAATATTTTTCAACGCCAGAAATAAGAATAGAAGTACCCGATGAAAAAAAATTTGATATTGTTGAAAAACTTAAAAATTATTATAAAGGAAAGTACCCTTCAAGCGAAATTGATGGAATAAAAGTTTATTTCCCGGACGGGTGGGCACTTGTCAGGGCATCTAATACGCAACCAGCACTTGTTATCAGGATTGAAAGTGAATCCCAAGAGGCATTAAATAAAATTAAAAATGAATTTTTAGAAGTTATTGAGAAGTTTAAGTAAATTTTTATGTGGGTTAACAATATTTGTAAATCAATAATTCACAAATATAAAAGGGGGTGAGGGAAAATGAAATGCCCTCTAAGGTTGCGGATGCAAAAAAGACCACTGGGAGAATCTGCTTTTGGTGTTCCTGAACAAATTGAGGATTTTGATTTTTGTCTTGAAAAAGAATGTGCATGATGGGATGAGGAAAATAATTCCTGTATTTTATATCATCTAATAGAAATAGATGAAAAGTTAACTATTTTAATTGAAAGGAGGTAAGAAAAATGAAAAAAATTTTGATTTTATTTTTGGGATTTTTATTTATTTCTTGTATTGCAGAAGAGCAACAAAAAAAAGCACCCGTTTTTTCTCTTAAAACAGTCAATAATGAAATAATAAATCTTTCTGACTATAAAGGGAAAGTTGTAATTGTTAATTTTTTTGCCACATGGTGTCCTCCCTGTAAGAAAGAAATCCCTGATTTTGTAAAATTCTATAATGAAAATAAAGATAAAGGAATTGTAGTAATTGGGATATGTGTTGGGAGTAAAGAACAGGATATAAAAAAACTTATAGAAGAATATAAAATAAGTTATCCTGTTTGTATAAGTGATGGAAAGGTTGAAAATGCCTATGGCGGAATAAATGCTGTTCCTACAACTTTTATAATTGATAGAAATGGTTTTATATTTACAAAACAAATAGGAATGATGGAAGAAGAACAACTATATAATATTTTAAAACAAATAAAATGAAATTAGAAGAAATTATTGAGAAATTAAAAGGTAAAGGACTGAGAGAAGAACAAATAAAAATTGTTTTAGAAGAGAAGAGAATAAGCAATTCTCCTTTTGGTTATCTTTTAATAAAATTTGGTTTGGTAAGTGCTGATGATTGGTATAATTTTGTTTTAAAGGAATTAAAAATAGTACCTATAAAAATTGAAAATATGGATATATCCAAGGAAGTTTTGAATATATTACCAGAATTTTTATGTAGAAAATACAGAACAATACCAATTTTCAAAGGCGGGAATAAAATTGTTTGTGCAATGGTTGACCCTGTAGACGAAAGTGTAATTGAAGAACTTAAAAAAATAACAGGAAAAGAAATTGAGCCACGCCTTACAAGAGATGAAGAAATAAGAAATGCACTTGAAAAATATCTTACACAGGGAGGTCTTGATGTAATTTTGCCTGTAAGTAAATCACAGACAATTGGTGAAGTTTATCAACCAGTTGGAATTGAACAAATAAGGGATGATTCAGCAGTTGCTGCTTTTGAAGATATAATTAGCAAGGCAAGTGAACTTAAAGCAACAGATATTCATCTTGAAATTGAGGAAGAAGGAATTAGGTTAAGATATAGAATAAATGGCCTTTTATATGAATTTCCACCTCCACCTCTTGAATTATACACTCCAATTGTCTCTCATATAAAAGTTCTTTCAAACCTTGATATTGCAGAGAAAAGAATTCCACAGGATGGATATTGTAAATTGAAGTTAAAAGATAGGGATATAGACCTGAGAGTCTCAACATTTCCCACTATATTTGGAGAGATGATTGCAATAAGAGTTCTTGATAAAAAAAATATAATTTCTGGACTTGAACAATTAGGATTTTTACCAGAAACATTACATAGATGGAGAATGCTACTTGAAGAACCTTATGGAATTATACTTGTAACAGGACCTACTGGAAGTGGGAAAACAACAACTTTATATTCTTCTTTAAATGAACTTGATAACACTCACAAAAAAATTATGACTGTTGAAGACCCTGTTGAATATCACCTTAAAAATGTTGACCAGACACAGATAAATCCAAGGGCAGGACTTACTTTTGCTGTTGCTTTAAGGTCTATTTTAAGGCAGGACCCCGATGTTGTTATGGTTGGAGAAATAAGAGACCTGGAGACAGCGGAAATAGCATTTAGAGCAGCACAAACAGGACAACTTGTTTTTTCAACTCTTCATACAAATACTGCTCCTGGGGCAATTATAAGATTACTTGATATGGGAGTTGAACCATACCTTATTTCTTCTTCTTTAATTGCTATATTGAATCAGCGACTTGTTAGAAGTATATGTTCTGGCTGTAAATCGGAATACAAGCCAATTGATGAGGAAATTAAAACACTTGACCCAACTCTTTTAGGTAAAGATATTAAATACTATACAGGAAGAGGATGTAATTTATGTAATGGAACTGGTTTTGGAGGAAGAATTGGAATTTTTGAATTGATGATAATGAATGAAGAATTGAGAAGATTAACAATGAGAAAAAGTGATTTAAGGGATATAATGGAAGAAGCAAGAAAAACTGGAATGCGAATACTTAGAGAAGATGGGGTTATAAAAGTAATTGAAGGTATAACGACAATAAATGAAGTAATTTACTCAACAAGAAAGGACTCAGAATGAATATATTTAAAAAT
>DAOOVW010000086.1 GCA_035370465.1 bacterium
CTATTACAATTCATACCTTTAATTATCGGGATGACACTTATTTCCTTTATTATTATTCAATTAGCCCCTGGTGATTATTTTTCTAAACTAAAAATGAACCCTGAAATCTCCCCACAAACAATAGAACAAATGAGAAGGTCATTTGGACTTGATAAACCAGTTATAGTCCAGTATTTCTATTGGTTAAAAAATATCTTAACTTTTAATTTAGGAACTTCTTTTTCATATCATATTCCTGTTTCATTTCTTATAAAACAAAAACTTAAAAATACCCTTGCTCTTTCAATTTTTTCAATGTTTTTGACATGGATAATTGCAATACCCTTAGGAATTTTCGCTGCAATTAAAAATGGAAGATGGCAGGAAAAATTGTTTTCTTTTATTGCTTATATTGGAATTTCTTTACCTTCTTTTTTTATAGCAATGCTTCTTGTATTTTTATTTGCAAAATATCCAGTACTACCAATTGGAGGGACAAGAAGCATATTTGTTTACAGGTCAACATTTGAAATGTTTGGTGATTATTTAAGACATCTGCTTGTTCCAGGAATTGCCTTAACACTTGCAGGTATTGGTTCTCTTTATCGTCTTATGAAAAATAATTTCCTTTCTGCTTTAAATTCCCCATACATTATTACTGCTCGTTCAAAGGGATTACCTGAATATAAGGTCTATTATAAACATGCTTTAAGAAATGCAATAAATCCTATGATAACAATTTTTGGATATGAACTTTCTGGAATTTTATCAGGTGCAGGATTGGTTGAAATTGTAACTGGCTGGCCTGGTATGGGACAACTTATACTTGAAGGAGTTCTTTCACAGGACTTATATCTTGTTATGGCTTCTTTATTGATAAGTGGACTTCTTTTAATTGCTGGAAATTTAATTGCAGATATTTTGATTGCTTTTGCTGACCCAAGAGTGAGGTTAAGATGAGAAGTTTTTTTTATAAGTTGAGAAGGAAAAATATTGTTGCTTTCATTTCATTGGTTATTATTATTCTTCTTTATGTATTTTCTTTTTTAACTGATTTCATTGCCCCCTACCCTTTTGATAAACAATTCAGGGACTTTTCTTTATCTCCACCAACGAGAATTCATTTTATTGATGAAAACAGAAAATTTCATATAATCCCTTTTGTATATGAATCAAAAGTAATAAATCCAATTACAAACAAGTATGAGGAAGACAGAAGTAAAATTTATCAAGTTAAATTTTTTGTTAAAGGAGAAAAAAGAAAAATATTAGGTTTTATCCCTTTTAATTATTGCCTTTTTGGCACAGAAGGAGATGGTAAAATTTTCTTGTTTGGGACAGATATACACGGTAGAGATGTTTTTTCAAGAATTCTTTATGGGAGCAGAATTTCTCTTTCAATAGGACTGATTGGTGTTTCAATTTCTTTTATACTTGGTCTTCTTTTAGGGGGTATTTCAGGTTATTTTGGTGGGAAAGTAGATAATTTCCTTATGCGTCTTGTTGAAATAATTATGATGTTCCCTTCTTTTTATCTTCTTCTTGCTTTAAGAGGGACTTTCCCAACAGATATTTCAACTGTCAAAATTTATTTTTTAATTGTTATAATTTTAAGTTTTATTGGATGGGCATCTCTTGCAAGAATAATAAGAGGAATGGTTTTATCAATAAAAGAAGAAGAATTTATTTTATCTGCAAGAGCATTGGGACTTTCAACATTTAGAATTATAACAAAACATATAATCCCAAATACTTTTTCTTATACAATTACTGCAATAACTCTTTCAATACCTGGATATATTCTCGGAGAAAGTGCTTTAAGTTTAATCGGGCTTGGCATACAGGAACCATTTCCAAGTTGGGGAAATATGCTTTCTGTCTCAATAGGAAATTTAAAAATTCTGACATCTGCTCCATGGATGCTGATACCAGGTTTTTTTATTTTTTTAACAATAATATGTTTTAATTTTTTAGGAGATGGGTTAAGGGATTTAATGGACCCTGGACTAAAATAAAGGGCTCCCCCTCACCCTCTTCCTCTCCCCGCAGGGGAGAGGAGAGAAAGGGGTAAAAGATATATCCTTCTCCCCGATGGGGAGAAGGCTCGGATGAGGGGGATTTAATATTTTCCCCTTTGACAAACCGACTAAGGAAGCAAAGGGTAGCAAAGCAGAGTTGGTGCTTTTTCCCTTTTAATTCTCCCCTTTAGCAAAGGGGAGTGAGAGGGGATTTTGGAGAATTACAGAAAATCCATCCCCTCGGGCATAGCCCTACGGGCGAGCCCACCTTCTCCCCTCCGCCACTGATACGTTGGCGGACTATCGCACTAAGACATTGACGGACATGCTTTGATAAAGAAAGGAGTTAAAATTTCCCCCTTTTGCAAACCGACTGAAGTTGCTTACCTTGTTTCTCAGAGTTGGTGCGTTATCGTCTTCCAGATAGCACAACGGGGATAAAGGAGGATTTGGAAGGAGTATTTAAATTATGGTACTTGAAATAAAAAATTTAGTAGTATCATTGGATACATTTTCTAAAAGAATAGAGATATTAAGAAATGTGAATTTTTCTATTGGAAAAAATGAAGTTGTTTCTCTTGTAGGTGAAAGTGGTTGTGGAAAAACATTTACCGCTTTATCAATAATGAAACTTCTTCCAAAAAATGCAAAAATAGAAAAAGGCGAAATTTTCATTGAAGGAGAAAACATAACAGAAAAAAGTGAAAAAGACATTGCAAAAATAAGGGGAAACAAAGTAAGTATGATTTTTCAAGAACCATCTTCATACCTAAATCCTGTTTTTACAATTGGTAATCAAATGACAGAATGTATAAAAGAAAAAATAAATAAAAAAGAAAAAGAAGAAAAAATTTTTAAAGTTCTCAAAGAAGTGAACCTGTCAGAAGATGTTTTTTTTCAGTATCCTCATCAATTAAGTGGAGGAATGCAACAAAGAGTTATGATTGGTATGGCAATAATAAACAGCCCTTCCCTCTTAATTGCAGATGAACCAACAACTGCCCTTGATGTAACAACTGCTTTTCATATTATTAACCTGCTTAAAAAACTTATAAAAACACATAATATTTCAGTTCTTTTTATTACTCATGATATTTGTCTTGCTATAAATTTTTCAGATAAAATTTATGTTATGTATGCAGGGAAAATTGTAGAAAAGGCATCTTCAAAAAAAATAATTTCTTCTCCCTTGCATCCGTATACTGAAAAACTTATTTTATGTCTTCCTGAAAAATACAAAAAAGGTGAAAGAATTAAAGCAATACCGGGCAATGTTCCTGATTTTTCTTCTCTTCCTTCTGGTTGTGCATTTCATCCAAGATGTCCATACACAAAACAAATATGTAAAAATTTTTCTCCGGCAGAGGTAAAAATAGGAGAAAATTATGTGAGGTGCTTTAAATATGGAGAAATTGTGGAAAATAATTGACTTGGAAAAAAGTTTTGTAATAAAAGATAAATATGGGATGACCAAAAAAATTGATGCATTGAAAAATATAAATATTGATATAGAAAAAGGGGAAACACTTGGTATAATTGGTGAAAGTGGAAGTGGTAAAACAACA
>DAOOVW010000087.1 GCA_035370465.1 bacterium
ATGATATAATAAACTTACTTAGTGCCTAATTATGGCGGAATTTGGAACCATAGATAAGATTCACTCCATACTTTTTTAAATCCTTTAAACGCAATTTTTTTACTTTTTGGTCTGCATAAGTGAGAACTCTCACTCTTCCCCTTGTAAAAAAATTACTATTATCCAAATAAAGATATTTTTCATTAAATAATTCTGGCACTTCTTTTATCTTTTTTTACTTTATTTCCTTTTACTTTTGAGAAAAACAAATAGCGGAATTGAGATGAAAAAAATTACTTCCATTCTAAATAACAGGTTCAAGAACTATTTCATCAAACCATACAGTTCCTCTATTTGGTCTTGATTCTTTTGGACCTTTACCACTTGGATGTTCTGTAAAAATTGTAACACTAATGGATATTATTGATTCATCCTTGGGAACTTCAAATTCCTTACCTCTAAAATGCCATCCCATATTATTTATTTCATGATGAGTATTACAATCAGCAACTACTTTGTTAACAATTTTCCCGTCTAAATTCCGCAATGAAATAGTTGCCTGAATATGTGCCTGCCATAAATTTGTAAAATCTTTTATTTTAATCCATCCTGATAAACGATATTTATTTATTCCTTTTACTGGTTCAACTTGTTGACTGACAAGAAATTGTTTACCTTCTATCCCCCTTCCTACAATACAGGCACCTCCAGAGCATGTTTCCAATCGGTCTATTTCAGGAACAATAACAAGTTCACTTTCTGGATATGTCCAGCCATTTAATCCTTCTGAAAAATTCCCATTTTTTAAGAGATTATTTTCCCCTGTGGAAACCAACGGTCTTAAAAATACTCCTTTATAACTTTCTGATATTTCTATTAACTTTTTAATATCATTTTCTACTGATTCTTTATTTCCATGAAAATGTCGTTGTTCTATTTGGTTAAGACAGTTCTTTCTATATCTCTCAATCAAAAATGATTTATCCCAAGGCATAGATTCACCCACTGGTAATTGATATCCCAATATATGCCACATTGCAATAATACCTGCATCAACAGGAATCCTTTCTCTTTGTACATTCAACAAATAAGGACTGCCGGTTTCACAAAGTGCCTCTGCTTCATCAAGTAAATGCTCACAGGTTTTATAAAACTCAAAAGTTAGATAAGGGCGTTCAAAAGTTCTCATACTTGACATATTTCCTGATTCTTGAGGGACTGCATCTATACTATCTTCCATATAATTAAGGTAGGAAGTCATTTTTTCCGCTGCAGGGCCATAATATCCATCCATAAAAATTTTGACCAATTTATCAATATCCTGGTAAGGATTTTGCATTAGTTTCCATCCTGCCCATGTTTTTAACCAGAAAAAACTATCAAAACAAATTTCATCTTCTGCAAACATACTCCCTACTTTTTTACAACCAAATAATTGTAAGTCATAATATATACTTTTCAAATTGATATAAGGAGAAAGAAATTGTTGGCGATAAAGACGCCAATAATCCCAAACAGCAAGATGTTGTGAAATTTTTTCCCACCCCAACAATACCTCATTTGCTCTATAATTTGCATAATGAATTCGTGGGCGAAATATATCTGGATACCACGCTGGTGACCATTGAGAAAAATTATCTTTTCCTATAGCATCTACTGCCCATTCTCCTTTAAGTTGTATTATCCGAATAACTACATTATCTTTTGGATATATTGTCTTAGGAGGCTTCATTGTATTTGCATATGCCCATCCTTCAATAAGTACTTCTGGATATTTCTCTTTTATGCTATCAGCAATATAATTTATGAAGTCAATATATGGTCCACTATCTGCTTCTTCTTTCTCAGCCAATGATTTGCAATCAGGGCACTGACATATCCAAGGAGTATCATTTGGGTTAATAAAATACACAAGCTGTGGTCTACTTCCATCTGTGGATTTTTCAGTAGATTTCAAATTTTTTTCTATACTTTTTTCTATTTGTTGTAGAACATTTTCTCGTGCATCAGGGTTTGTAAGACAAATCTGTCCAGGGCCTGAAGGAGAGGTGGCTTTTGGTCTATTTCCTGCACTATCCATTGCATGATATTCCAATTTGTCTTCTGGAAAATTGCGCGAATAACTATAAAATGTGTGTGTCCCAAGTGGATATCCAAAACCAAATTTTGCTGGCTTAGGTCTAGTATCTTTGTTTCTTGCACGTAATATAAAATCATTCTCATTTTCTGGACAAGCAGTATAAATATCTCTGTCCCAGAATATTGGCTTATTGTGAATATCCTGTTCTTTTATACATAAGTTAGGAATATCAGGAATAACTTCCATATATCCATCAAACCAGTGACAACCGATTCCTTGTTCTAAAAATTCGTATACTGCATAAAGTGTTCCGCGTGGACGCCCTCCCGAAAGAACAAGGTCTTTTCCATAATTTTTTATTATCCATTCTTCTTCATTAAGTTCTGAAAAATTAATCCCCTTGCTTGCTGCAAATTCGGTTTGTCCAACATAAATACCTTTTGAAGAGAATAGTTTTTCTTTTTCTGATATTATTGGAAACTTTGCACCTGTAATTTTATAAAAATGTTCACTCAGTTCTTTTGCTGCATAATCCTCAGCAGGTATTGTTTTTTCTGCGGTTATTATTACATAAGCAGTCCTTCCGTTATTTGATAATTCAAGGATTTCGTTTCTTTTCATTTTGTCAATATTTGATTGTGAATATATCTCAAATTGAAAACAAAGGAATAATAAACAACCTATTACCCACATATATTTTTTCCCCATAAATATCCCCCTTATGTAAAATTTATAAAAAGAAATAGATATCTAACTTTCTTTATTACTGCTCGCTATGTTTTTGCCCTTTCAGTCCAATATGAGAGTTTAAATTTTTCCCCTTAATTACATTTTTATCTAATTTACATCTATTTCTTTTGTCCCTTTTGGTAATTCAAGTGCTCTTACTTCTGATGAACTACATTTTGGACATTTTGGCATTGTTACAGATGCAGATTCTTCAAGTATATAGGGAAATATTGCCCCGCATTGCATACATTTTAAAGCAGGGTAAGCAGTATTTTTACCTGTATAAGGGGATTGTACAGGATAATGTATTTGTTCTGCGTCTGTATCAAATGATTTTTGAAAAGCTTTTTTCGCTTCAACATCAATTAAAACTACTGTATAAAGTGTCTTCTTTGGCATTGCTTGTTTAACGATAAATCCTAATGCAGCAATAATTATAATTACTAATACTACAACTCCTATTTTGTTTTTCATATTCTTATCTCCTTTTGATTTTATTTTCTCTAACTTATTTCTTGTCTACCAAGGATAATTAGCCCCTGCACAATCTAGACCAACCCTCACAGACAGTGGCAGTGGTTGAATATTATATAGGTCTTTAATACCTATATTCCTTACACTTCCA
>DAOOVW010000088.1 GCA_035370465.1 bacterium
TTCTTAATCCACTTACATCTTCTTCCAATTTTTCAAGTTTAGGAGCAATTACTTTTTGAAGAAAAGAACATCTACTCTCATTTTTTCATCTCTATTTTTATTATACTTGCTTCTTTGTTTCCTATCAAGCATTAATTAGGTACGGGTACGGTTCTTATAGAGCACCAAAACCTTTTATTTTTCAATAATACCAAATTTTAATAAAAAATAACTTATATTTTAATTATCTGCTCCCTCTCAGAACCAACAGAAATTGCAGATATCTTTACTTCAATAAGTTCCTGTATTCTTTCAATATATTTCTTTGCATTTGTTGGTAATTTACTATATTCTTTTATGTCAGATATACTTTCACTCCATCCATCCATTTCTTCATAAATAACCTCACAATTTGAAAATACTTTCATATTCATTGGATATTCATTATAAATTTTACCATCATATTTATATGCAACTCCTATTTTCAATTTTTCAATACCTGATAAAACATCCAATTTTGTTATAAAAATTTCATCAAGTCCATTTACAATAGAAGCAAACCTTACAATTACTGAATCAAACCAACCACATCTTCTTGGCCTTCCTGTTGTTGCACCATATTCATTCCCTGACCTTCTCAATGTATCTTCAAGAAGCCCTTTCATCTCGGTAGGAAATGGACCTTTTCCAACTCTTGTTGTATATGCTTTAACAATTCCTATCACTTTATCTATTTTTGTTGGGGAAATTCCAAGACCTGTACAACTCCCCCCAGATATTGGATTTGAAGCAGTAACATAAGGATATGTACCAAAATCAATATCAAGAAATGTTCCCTGTGCTCCTTCGGCAAGAATATTTTTTCCCTTGGAGAGCATATCATTTATAAAAATTGTTCCATTTATTATGTATTTTTTTATTTTCTCTCTTATTTCTTTATAATCATTATAAATTTTATCTGCATTAAGTATTTTTTCTTTATAATATTCTTTTAAGAGATAGTTCTTTAATTCAAGAGCAATTTTAAGTTTCTCATAAAAAACATCATCATCAAGTAAGTCAACAACTCTTATTCCTATTCTACCATATTTATCTGCATAAGTTGTCCCTATCCCTCTTCCAGTTGTTCCTAATTCTCCTTTTCCTCTAAATTTATCTTCTATCTGGTCAAGAATTTTATGGTATGGCATTGTAATATGAGCATTTTCATAAATAAAAAGACGGTCATCTACTTTTATCCCATTTTTTTCAAGAAATGCTATTTCCTCAAATAAAGAAACAGGGTCAATAACTGTCCCATTACCAATTAAACAAATTTTCTCGGGATAAAGAATACCAGATGGAACAAGATGAAAAATAAATTTTTTACCATTTATAATTACCGTATGACCTGCATTTGCTCCTCCCTGATATCTTGCAACAATATCCATATCTTTTGCAAGGTAATCAATAACTTTCCCTTTCCCTTCATCTCCCCATTGTGTTCCAACAACAACTGTAACCATTTCAACCTCCTTTTAATTTCCTTATAATTGCATCGCCCATTTCTTTTGTCCCAACGGAAGAGTTATCATCTTTTTCTTTAAAATCATAGGTAACAAAAACACCTTCTTTTATTACACTTGCAAGTGCATTTTCAAGTTTTTTACTTTCATCAGAATAACCAATATAATCAAGCATCAAAATACCTGCTAATATCATAGCAGAAGGATTTACTTTGTTTTGTCCTTTATATTTTGGAGCAGACCCATGCGTTGGCTCAAAAACTGCTATATCTTCTCCCAAATTTGCACCCGCAGAAAGTCCTAATCCACCAACAAGCCCTGCACAAAGGTCAGAAAGAATATCCCCATAAAGATTGGGACAAACAAGAACATCATAAATTTCTGGTTTTTGAACAAGTTGCATTGCCATATTATCAACAATTTTATCTTCAAATTCAATATCTTTATATTCATCTGCAACTTTCCTTGCAACATCAAGAAAAAGTCCATCAGTAAATTTCATTATATTTGCTTTATGAACAGCAGTTACTTTTTTTCTTCTATTTTTTCTTGCATATTCAAAAGCAAATCTGACAATTCTCTCTGAATTTTTAACTGAGATTGGTTTTATGCTTATTCCAGAATCATTTTCTATTTTACTTCCTGTTTTTTTCTCAATAAATTCAATCAATTCAAGTGTATTTTCTTTCCCTTTTTCAAACTCAATTCCTGCATAAAGGTCTTCCATATTTTCTCTAACAATTACAAGGTCAACATTTTGAAATTTTGTTTTTGCACCTTCATAAATTTTAAATGGTCTTAAACAAACATATAAGTTGAAATATTGTCTTATAAAAACATTTATACTTCTATATCCATACCCAACAGGTGTTGTTATAGGACCCTTCAGGCATACTTTATTTTCTTTTATAGACATTAATGTTTCATCTGGAATAGGAGTTCCATATTTTTCAAGTGCTTCCAATCCAACTTCTTTTATATCCCATTCAATATCAACTCCTGTGGCATCAATACAATTTTTGACAACCTCTGTAATTTCTGGTCCTATTCCATCTCCTGGAATTAATGTAATTTTTTTTCCCATATTACTCCTCTATTTTAAAACTACCATATTTTTTTATGTAATTAACAACACCACCTTCATTTAAAATATCAATCATAAATGATGGCAACGAAGAACTTTTTATTTCTATTCCTTTTGTAATATCTCTAACAATACCTTTTTCTACATCTACTTCAATTTCATCTCCATCATCTATTTTATCAGTATCTGCCTGTATTAAAACAAGACCAACATTTATGCTATTTCTAAAAAATATTCTTGCAAAACTTTTTGCAATCACACCTGATATACCTGAATGTTTTATTACAAGAGGTGCTTGTTCTCTACTTGAACCACACCCAAAATTATTTCCTGCAACAATAAAATCGCCTTTTTTAATTTTTTTATAGAAATCAGGAATTATATCTTCCATAAGATGTGTTGCAAGTTCGTTCATATCAAGTGTTTTAAACTTATATTTTCCTGAAATAATGTAATCAGTATTTATATCATCACCAAATTTATGAACATATCCTTTTAGT
>DAOOVW010000089.1 GCA_035370465.1 bacterium
AGTAGTTATTTTGTTAAAGATAAATACTTTCTTATATTTTAATAAAAATGTTTATTAGATATTATTTACCTGAAAATAAAGAGGAGAGATTAGGAGAATTAGTTGAGTTCTGTAAAAAAACAGAAACAGATGGAATTTTATTTTTTACTTCAAGTTATGACAGTCAACCTTCATTTATAGACATTGAGAAATATAGAAATTATGCAAAAAAACTTAAAAAATGGGCAATATTGATAAAAAAAGAAAATCTAAGATTCGGGATAAATATGTTACAAACACTTGGACATATATATTTCCCAAAAAAAATAGAGAGAAAATTCCCTTTTCAAAGAAAAGTTGATATTAATGGAATTGAATCTAAAGGAGGATGTTGTCCATTAGATGAAAATTTTAAAAAATATATATATGAAGTTTATCAAGTTTTTGCCAGTTTAAAACCAGATATTATTTATGTCGATGATGATTTTAGATATATTATGGATGGTTTTTTTTGTTTTTGCCCTCTTCACTTAAAAAAATACGAAAAAGAAACAGGTGAAAAAATTACTCGTGAAAAATTAAAAGAAGAAATATTGAAAGAAACTTTTATTCCATCTGATATTAAAAAGAAATATTTTGAAATTTTAAATTTATCCTTAAAAGAAGTAGCAGAATTGATAGAAAAAGCAGTTCATAGTATATCACCAGAAACAAGAGTAGGGTTGATGTTGCAGACATTTCCAATGTGCTTTTGGGGAACTGACATAAATGAGATTATAAAAACATTAGCAGGGAATAGGCAACCTTTATGCAGACCACAACTGCCAATATATAAGGAATATGGATTTGATTTAAAATTATCAATTCCATTATCTTTTGCTCAGCCATTAATAATAAGAAATCTAATAAATAAAGATGTTGAAATTCAACCAGAAATAGAAAATTATCCATACTCAATATTTTCAAAATCAAAACAAATTTTTAAATACCAAATTTCTTTCTGTTATATAAATGGATTTGAGAAACCACTTGTAAATATTTTTGATACTTATGGGCAGAAATTTGATGAAAATATTGAGTTTATAGAAGTACTTAAAAAAAATAAAAAATTCTTTGGAAAATTAAAGGAGATTAGTAAAAATAATGTATCCAAAGGTATATCAATAATTCATACTTCTAAAACAACTTTATTTACAACCCCCCAAAATAAAAACCTTTATACAATTTTTAACTCATTATGCTGGGATAGAATAATACCTCTTCTTGGTTTACCTATTTCATATAATTGGAATGAACCAGAGTTTTATATTCTTTCAGGAAATGAAGTTCTTGGGTTAGAAAAAGAAAAATTAGAACAAATAATTAAAAATGGAGGTGTGATAATTGATAAAGATGCTTTACAAATACTTCAATATCTCGGTTATGAGAAAAAAATAGGAGTTAAATGTAGGGAAGCAGTTCCCATTGATGATTGTGGAAGTATTTATTTTCATAAGAATAAAATAAATGGTCCTTATCAGGATGAATTCTTTCCTGTAAGATTTGCAACTTTCCCAAAAGATTTTGTTAATCTTGAAATTTTGTCAGAAAAATTTGAGACAATTGCATCTCTGGTAAATTTTGAAAATAAAATAGTTTCTCCTGCAATTGTTATAACTGAAAATAAATATGGTGCAAAATTTGGAATTTTTTCTTTTGTTCCTACTGAAAATTTATTGCCTGTTTTTCTAAATCCAAAAACTCAGGTACTATTAAGGAATCTCTTTCCTGAAATAAATGGAAAGTCATTACCTATATCTATAACAAACCATCCTTATCTTGTGCCATATTATTTTGAAGGTAAAAATGGAATTTTTATATTGATACTGAACCTTTCATCTGATAAAGTTTCAAATATTGTTTTGAACTCCCAGAATATTTTTAATAAAAAATGTTTTAAACCATACTTGCTTTTAGGAAATGGTAAGTTTATTGAATTCAACAAAAAAGTAAAATTTGAAAAAAAAGAAAATATAATAAAAATTCAATACAATTTATCCCCCTTTGAATTTTTAATTATGTCTTTTAGAAAATAGGAGAGATATGAATAATGTATATTTAAAAAGATATGAAAAAAACCCAATTATGGAAATAAAAAAAGGGTTCATTCTTAAAAAAGTTGCAGTAATATTTGTCCAAAGAATCCCCTCGGGCGTAGACCCTACGGGCGAGCCTCTGGATAAGATAGTGATACTCAAAGAGATAGGAAAGAATTAAAGTTAGGAGTGAAGATTTGGTATAATAAAGAGAAAAAAATGGATAAAAAGTATAGACAGAATAAACTGATGAAAATACTTTATCAATTAAGTAAGAAGAAGAAATATCTCTAAGCATAAATTATTAAAATTGTGAGGTTATTAAAATATAAATTAAATACTTTAAATGCAACTTAAATAAGAAAGACCATAAAAAAATAAAAAAAGTAAACTTTTCAAAAATTTTGTCATCTAATATATAATAACTATAAAATTTTTGAAAAAAGGAGGAAAAAATGGAAAGAACGAAAAAAAAGATAGTTGGGTTAGTTGTAGGAATAGTATTAGTTTTATCTTTC
>DAOOVW010000090.1 GCA_035370465.1 bacterium
AAATTTTTCACTCTCATCCGCACCAGCTCGGCGTAAGCAAATCATAGTGAAGTATCAGGGGAAAGACAACGCCGAGGTTCCACCACTCCGGCTGTACCAAATTTATAATACATTAGCCTCAAAAAGCAACTTTCCCTCGTCTTCCTCTCCCCGGTGGGGAGAGGATAGGTGAGGGGACTTTTTCTTTTACATTTTCCTCATTTTTTTCTTGCTACTGGCTACTTTTATTAAACCCCGTTTCCTTACATTGCTCTTACCTTGTAGGGCTGGTTCGTATGCTTTCCTTAAACTGCTCCGCAGGATCCCTCTGGGCATAGCCAACGGGCGAGCCTGTGGACTGTGTAGAACAATCCCCCCTCAACCCTCGCCTTCTCCCCCTCTGGGAGAAGGGAAAAACTTCCTAACGATAATATATTACCCAAATTTTTCTACTTAAAACATTATAACTTCTTTTCTCTTTACTTTCAACACCTTATAATTCTTTTTTCAGTAATTATCAAATCCACTTTACTATCATATTCCTTCACTGGCAATTTATCTTCTAAAACCTGGAAATCAAAAGCAAGGGCAACTTTAAACACATTTTTTAAATTCTGAAAAAATTTGTCATAAAATCCCTCTCCCCTCCCAATTCTATTCCCATATATATCAAATACAATACCTGGTGTAATTGATAAATTTATTTCATCATAAGAGACAGTATCATTATTCTTTGGTTGAGGGATTTTCTTATTAAAATCAATATCTGAAAAAGATAGAATTTTCACAGGAATAAAAATCTTTTCTATCCAGTCAATTTTGGGAACACATATTCTTTTACCATTTGAGAGAGCCGTTTTAATAATTAAATCTGTTTTAACTTCTCTATCAACATTGACATAAGTAAGAACACAGGAGAAATTTTCTAATGACAAAGTACTTAAAAACTTATTTTGGATTACAATACTTTTTTCCTTCCATTCCTCCTTCTCCATCCTTTCTCTTTTGTTCTTTATTTCTTTCCTTATTTCCTCTTTTTTCATATTCTTTTTTAAGTCGTTCAATAAAATTTAAATAACTTTTTATTCTTTTTTCATAACCAATATCTGTTGGAATATAAAAATTTTTTTCTCCATAAACATATTTTTGAGGATAATAATGATATGGATAATCATGTGGATAGATATATCCCTGCCCCCTTTTTAATTCTTCTGCTCCTTTATACCCGCCATGTTGAAGATACTCAGGAACAACTTTAGTTTTTTCGCTTTCAACATCTTCAATTGCTTTTTCAATTGCAAGATATGATGAATTACTTTTAGGTGCAGTAGCCACATAAATTGTTGCCTGTGCAAGAATAATCCTGCTTTCTGGCATACCTATAACTTCAACTGCTTGATAGCAAGCATTCGCAATTAAAAGTGCTTGTGGGTCTGCATTACCAACATCTTCACTTGCACATATCAAAATCCTTCTTGCAATAAATTTAGGGTCTTCACCACTCGCAATCATCTTTGCTAAATAATAAATAGCAGCATCAGGGTCAGAACCACGCATACTTTTAATAAAAGCAGAAATTGTATCATAGTGCCGGTCCTCTCTATCATACAAGAGATACTTTTTCTGCATACATTCTCTGGCAATATCAATATCAAAATTTATAACTCCATCTGAATTAACAGGAGCAATTGAAACACCAATTTCAAGAGTATTTAACGATTTTCTTGCATCCCCTTCACTTGATTTTACAATATATTTTATTGCTTCCTCTGTTATTTTTAAGTTATAGTTTCCCAATCCCTTCTTTCTATCCTTAATTGCATTTTTTATTATTCTCTCAATATCCTCATCAGTTAATGGTTTTAATTCAAAAACAGTGCATCTTGAAAGTAAAGGTGTATTTATATAAAAATACGGATTATGAGTTGTAGTTCCTATCAAAATTATAATACCTTCTTCAACATCTCTCATTAAAGCGTCCTGTTGCAATTTATTGAAATGTGAAATTTCATCCAAAAATAAAATAGTTGATTTTCCTGTTTGACTGAACTTTTCTCTTGCAATTTTTATTACTTCTCGTACATCTGAAACAGTAGAGGTAACTGCATTAAGAGGATAAAATGGCTTTTTCGTCTGATGTGCAATAAGAAAAGCAAGGGCTGTCTTTCCACATCCTGGCGGACCAAATAAAATCATTGAAGGAATATTATCCTTCTCTATAAGTTTTCTTAAAATCTTCCCCTCACCTAATAAATGTTGCTGTCCAACATACTCATCAAGTATTTCAGGACGCATTTTAACTGAGAGGGAGTTCCTTTCAAAATTCTGTTGTTCTGGTTCAAAAAGGTCTTCCATTTTCTTTAATGTGGAGGACAGTCCTCCACCAAACTTTCAATGGGCGGTACAGGACTTGAACCTGTGCCGTCGCTTTCGCTCCTGGGACAGGGGTGCTTCCCCCTCGGGCGTAGCCCTACGGGCGAGCCTTTCCCAACGATACCCCCAATACGAAATACATTATTATAAATATGGGAAA
>DAOOVW010000091.1 GCA_035370465.1 bacterium
TTTGGGGATGAAAGAGGGATTGCAGATACAATAAGATATTCTCAACTTGATGTTCCTGTTTTTGTCCATGCATTTCCAGATGAGATTGATAAAATGGATGTTTCAAATAGAAGAGATAGTTTTTGCGGTAAAATTTCAATTTGTAATATTTTTTATCAATATGGAATAAAATTTACTTTATCCTCGTTTCATACATTAACTCTTGATGAAGAGTTCAAAAAAGAAATAGATAATTTTATTAAAATATGTAGGATTTTAAAAAATCTAAAAAACTTAAAAATTGGAGCAATTGGAACAAGACCTGTTGCTTTTAAGACAGTAAGATATAGTGAGAAAATACTTGAAAATAATGGTATAAGTGTAGATACAATTGACCTTTCAGAAATTTTTTCAAAGATAGATAAAATTCAAAACAATGATATAAAAGTTAAAGATGAATTTGAACAACTTAAAAATTATGCAGATACAAGTTTAATTTCAGACCAGGCAATTATAAAAATGGCAAAATTCAAAATTGTCATTGAGAACTGGATAAGAGAATATGATATAAAAACAGTTGCAATTCAATGTTGGAATTCAATAGAAGAAAATTATGGAATTGCTCCTTGCATAGTTATGAGTTATCTTTCAAACTATCTTATTCCTTCTGCTTGTGAGGTTGATATTACTGGTGCTTTAGGTATGTATATTTTACAAATTGCATCAGAAAAACCTTCTGCAATAGTTGATTGGAATAACAATTATAAAAACGAAAAAGATAAATGTGTCCTTTTTCATTGTAGCAATTTTCCTATATCATTTTTTGAGGAAAACAAAATTGTAAGTTCAGAAATAATAAAATCAAGTGTTGGTGAAGAAAATGCTTATGGGTCAATTATTGGGAAAATAAAAGCAGGACATTTTACTTTTTTAAGATTATCAACAGACGATATAAAAGGAGAAATTAAGGCATATACAGGGGAAGGAGAAATCACAGAAGAAAAGGTTAAAACATTTGGTGGTTATGGTGTTGCAGAAATTAAAAACCTTCAAAAATTATTAAAATTTATATGTGAAAATGGATTTGAACATCATACCTGTATAAATTTCTCAAATGTTTCAAATATTATTTATGAAGCATTAAAAAAATATAAAAAATGGGATATATATAAAAATGACTAAGGTTTAGAGTAAACAATTTCTCTATTACAATACTTTTTTTGTTAAACATAAAAATTTTAGTTTGATAGGGAATATGAAAATGACTAAAAAAGAAAGAGTTAAATATGCCTTGCTTCATCAAGAAACAGATATTGTTCCTTTTAATATAAATTTTACTCAACCTGCATATAGAAAACTTACTAATTATTTTGGAGGGGAAATCTCTGAAGATGAAATTGGAAATCATATAGTTTATATAGAACCAGTTTCTTTTAACTCATGGGTTGAAATTAAACCCAATATGTGGATGGATGAATTTGGAGTTATGTGGGATAGGTCTATAGATAAAGATATAGGTAATCCAATACCTGTGCTAAAATATCCCTCTATAAAGGGGTATAAATTTCCTGACCCTGATAATCCTAAAAGATATTCTCATTTCTCTACAATTATAGAAAAAAATAAAGATAAATTTATTTTATGCTCTATCGGTTTTTCTCTTTTTGAAAGAGCATGGACATTAAGAGGAATGGAAAATTTTTTAATAGATATGATAGAAAATCCACCTTTCGTCAATGAACTTCTTGATACAATTGTTAATTTTAATATAAAAATAATTAAAAACACTTCAAAATATCCAATAGATGGTTTTAGATTTGGAGATGACTGGGGACAACAAAAAGGGTTGATAATGGGAATACCTTTCTGGAGAAAATTTCTTAAACCTCGATTAGAAAAAATGTATCAGGAAGTTCATAAAGTTGGCCTGCCAGTATTTATTCATTCTTGTGGAGATGTTCAAGAAATACTACCCGAATTAATAGATATTGGCGTAAATGTTTTTAATCCATTTCAACCAGAAGTAATGAATATCTTTGAAATCAAAAGAATTTATGGAGATAAACTTTCATTTTTTGGTGGTATTAGTGTTCAAAAACTTCTTCCATTTGGTACACCTCAACAGGTAAAAGATGAGACTAAAAAAATTTTACAAACTATTGGCAAAGGAGGAGGATATATTGCTTCTCCATCTCATGATATTCCTAAAGATGTTCCTGTAGAAAATATTGTTGCTCTTATAGAAACATTAAATCCTGATTTCCCTTTTAAATAACTATGAGTAAATAAAAATTATACATCTCGTATTACTGGTAAAATTGCCCCATCTAACTTGTAATTTTTTTCTTTCACTTGATATAAAAATTTCAGTTGACAGAAAATCAAAAAAAGTGTTATATTGAATTACCAAAATGAAATTTTTATATTTAGTAGTTGTGATTTTTTTATGTGGACTGATAGGAACAGCAATTGGAGAAATTACTTTATTTTTTG
>DAOOVW010000092.1 GCA_035370465.1 bacterium
TAAATGAAGTAATTTACTCAACAAGAAAGGACTCAGAATGAATATATTTAAAAATTGTGGATGGATATGGTATGACCACTATGGATATGAAGATGTAAATGTTTTTATGCTTGCAAGAAAAAGTTTTTCCCTAAGAGATATTCCAAAAACAGCAGAGATAAATATAACGGCTGATTCAAGATATAAACTTTATGTAAACGGAGAATATGTGTGTTATGGACCTGCAAGGGGATTTCCTGAAAGTTATCCATTTGATAGGATTGATATAAAAAGATATTTAAAAAAAGGAGAAAATGTAATTGCTGTTGTAGTATGGCAATGGGGTCATGGAACTTTTCAATCAATTTATGCAGGTGGAAATGGTCTTATTGTAGATGGAAAAATAGGGAAAGTTGATATAGGGACGAAAATAAACAATGGTTGGCTTGTAAAAAAATGTCCTGCCCATAAACAGGATATGCCAAGAAGGTCTGTTCAAATTGGATATCAAGAATATTATGATGCAAGAAAAATAAGCGAGGATTGGATGTTGCCTGAAACAAACATAAAATTTGATAGAACTGACTGGCAAGAACCAACATGGAGAAAATCTGGCTGTGCTCCTTGGTTTAAATTTGAAGAAAGGGGAATACCACTTTTAAAAGAAGAGAAAAAATTTTTTAAAAAGATTTTACATATGTACTATGGAAATAACTGGAAAAATTGGGAAAAGGAGAGGAATTTAACTATTATTTATTTAAATGAATTAAATGGGAAAGAAGATAGAAGCAGAGTAAAAGACCCTGAAAATATGCTTTTTGATAATGAAAAATTTATAGAAATTTTGCCATTTCCAGAAAATAAAAAAATTAGTTTCATAATTGATTATGGAGAAGAAGTTGCTGGTTTTATAGGTTTTGAAATTATAGGAAATGGTGGAGAAGTTTTAGATATTACAACAACAGAAGTTTGTAAAGATGGTTGGCCCTTTGTGGGGGACCCATTATCTGGAAGTAAAATAGCAATGAGTGATAGATATATAGCAAGAAATGGGAAACAACAATTTGAAACATTTTCAATTCATGGATTTAGATATTTATGTTTGACAATCAGAAATATAAAAGAAAATTTCAAAATAAAAAAAATTTATGTGAGAAGTATCTCTTATCCTTTCCAAGAGAAAGTTGTTTTTAACTCGTCAGATGAAACAATCAATAAAATATGGGATATGTGTGTTAGAACTCAAATATGTTGTAGTTTTGATTCTTATGTTGATTGTCCATGGAGAGAACAGGCACAATGGTGGGGAGATGCAAGGGTTCAAGGAGCAAATACATACTATTTATTTGGTGATATGCGACTTTTCAGAAGAGGTATAAAACAGGCAGGACAATCACAAATTGAAAATGGACTTACTTATGGGACTTTTCCATCAATAGCAGTAGGGTGTATTTTACCTGATTATACTCTTACATGGGTCCATACACATCTTGATTATTATAAATATACAGGAGATATTTCTCTTTTGAAAGAACAATTTGATAAAATAGAAAAAGCAATAAGTTTTTTTGACAAAAAGGTTGAAGAGAATTATTTACTTCCACCAATGCCTGAATGGTGGGTTTTTCTTGATTGGGCGCCTTTATATAAAGAAGGTTTTTCTTGTCTTTTTAATTTAATGTATCTTTATACCTTAAAAACAATGGTGGAGATATGTAAGATTCTTAAAAGAGAAGATAGAAAAAATTTATATGAGGAAAAAAGCAATGTATTGGAAAAAAGAATTGATAAAATTTTCTGGGATAAGAAGAAAAATGTTTATTTTGATGGATATGATATAAAAAAGAAAAAAATTATAAAAAAAATATCACAACATACACATACTTACGCAATCTTACTTAATTTAAAAAAAGAATATCACAAAAAATGGATTGAAGAAATACTCCTTCCCCCAATGAAAGAATACCCTTTAAAACATCCTACTATAATTGAGGGTTCACCATTTTTCTATTACTACATAATAGAAGTGATGAAAAAAGTTGGGGGATATGAGAAAGAAATAATTGATTTTATAAAAAGAAGATGGGGAAAAATGATAGAAGAAGGAGCAACAACTTGCTGGGAAGTATGGAAACCAGAGATGGGTTTAAGTTCTTTATGTCATGCATGGAGTGCTCATCCCGCAATTCATTTTATAGAACTAATTGCAGGTGTAAAACCAATTGCAAAAAAAAGGGAAAAAGTTAAAATTAAAAAACCACAATTTGTTGAAAATTTATATTTTAAAATAAAGACAAAAACAGAGGAAATAGAAATTGTTAAAAATGGAAAAAATGTTAAAACAAAAAGGAAATAAGAAGGAAATAATAGATTTTAATAATCCATTTACAAAGAAAGGAAATTGGTATAAAGGATGTTTTCATATTCATACAACAAATTCTGATGGGACTTTAACTCCTGATGAAATTTGTAAAATTTA
>DAOOVW010000093.1 GCA_035370465.1 bacterium
AAATGGAAATAGAAAAAGAAGAGAAAAATAAAAGATGTGTTGGAGTAGATTTTTAATGTCTCAACGAATTAGTATTTCGAGTAGATTTTTATTTGACACAACAGTTACCTTGTTATTACCATATGATTATGTGACATCTTCTACCAAATAAACTCGCTAAGAAAATAAAAACTCTCTTAATTCTGAAAACCCTCTTAAAATAACTTCTTCAAGTTTAGGTAGGTATATTATTGAGCAATAAGATATCTTAGATACTAAGAATTAGGTCTACTGCTAAGGGAGTTCAATTAGGATTTAAAAAAATACTTATACAAAAGAAGAAAAAAATAAAATTGTCCAAGAACAAATCCTTAATATCGTGATGCCTTACATCTTATTTGTTTTTCCCCATGATCCTTCAAACAATACTTGTGACCCTTCGGGCGTAGTCATAGGAGAAAGGGGAGGGATTTTGTCCTTTCGTTTTTTATCTTGCTACTTTCTCCTCTCTACTTTCAGTCAACGGAAATTGTCCAAAGACTTCTGTGGAACTGAGTATTTGCTTCTACTGTCCATTTTTCAAGATTGCATTGTACAAATATGTTGTTATCAAAAAATACCTGGGATAATTTCAAAATTAAAATTTAATGTTTCCGCAGTTTTCTCTTGCAAGAAAAAAACATCTATTTTACAGGAATAAGAACCACACTCTAAACCTTTTGTCGGTATAGCAACCATAGTTGGTTCTTTCCCAGAAGTAGAAAACTTAACTTTTTTCTCCATAACCCGTTTTTTACCCTGCAGTATATAAAAATTTGCTGATGAAATCATCTCCGGCGCAGTAACCTCAAAACTTAAATCTTCCTCTCCTTTATAAAGTATAAAAAACTTTTGTAAAAAAAGTGGAATTATCGGCAGAGTTCTTGATGCGGAAACAATAACTTCTCCATTCGCATCTTCCAAAGTAAGAGACACTATGTTTCTGCCATCTTTTTGTCTGGTATATTTTTCTAACTGAATCTCTTTTATTGTTTTACCCGGTATATTTACCTGCTCTTTTGCCAATGTAATCGGGAAGTTTCTTTCTTCATCCTCTATTCTCAAATACGCTACACCAGACCAATCATCCTGGCTTTCGTTTTCAATAATTGCTTTGAATTTATTCTTTCCCCAAACAATTCTCTCGTCTAAACTTACAATATGAATAGTTGGTGCTGGAAATTTAAGACCTCTAAGCACACCAAATTTCTCTGGCTTGTGAAATTCACTGAAAGTAGAAGACCATGCACTATTTTCACATGAAATCTTTCTCTCCCTGTTGAAGTTTATTCTCCATACCTGATTGGTATCCGAAGAAAGATTTAAAGAAGAAAAAGGAATACAAAATTCAGCAACCCAGTAGTCCTTACCAATAGATGTAGCAACTTCCCAAAGATAATTCCAAGAAGATTCTGTTCCTAAAGCATCATATTTTGTCCCAGCAACATTGGTTATAAAATGAAAATAAGGGCTCCCATTTGAATAAGGGGAAAGAAATATCTCTACACATTCATTTTCCCAAATTCTGCTGTCTCTGGTTTTATAGGAAAGAATCCTATTTATTTCGTTTATATTAGGTTCATCACAATAAAAAGCAATATACAATGCTTTATCATCATAAAGTAGATAAGCAGTTGTTTGAACATCAGCCAATTTTAATTCAGAACAATCATAAAAATTTTCTGCTTTTGCCGCTTTTTGCCAACATCCCTCTAATTTTCCATCAATTATAGGACGAACATCAGTCCATATTGCCTCAATCTGCCTTTCTTCCCCATTAACAGAATATAAAAAACAAAGCAGGAAAATACTTATAATAAATATAATTTTTTCTCTCCTCATTTTATCTCCTCCTCGTATAATATGTTTGTAATGCCTTTAATGTTTTTAAGTAAGTATTAATACAAATGTTCTTTGAAAATTTGACTAAAAAAGCCGGGTTTTTAACCATCATATCTTTTGTGAGATAGAGATATGGAGGGAAATGCTTGCTCCTCCTTGCACATAAAGTGCTTTCAAAAGAGAGCATCCCTTTCTCTTATTGGTTAAATGCTAACTTCCACAGGCTCGCCCGTTGGGCTACGCCCAGCGGGGGATCCGGCGGACACACAGTGCGGCTCTTCTTTCTATCTTCTGTCACTTGACTGGGACAGGTGCATCCAGATAGACAAGAAACTACTTATAATAAGTCGAGGTTGCAGTTTCCCATAAGAGTAAAGAACCAATGTATATCTCAAAATACATCTCACAAGGGAGGTGATTCTTTATGTTCAAAACACTTTTTGTAGGTATAGATATCAGCCTTAAAACTGCTACCTGTTGTTTCTTAAATCAAGAGGATAAACATCACGGGAAACC
>DAOOVW010000094.1 GCA_035370465.1 bacterium
ACTGCTTGTAGGCATACGGTTTCAGGTTCTATTTCACTCCCCTTCCGGGGTTCTTTTCACCTTTCCCTCGTGGTACTTGTCCACTATCGGTCGAGTCCGTGTATTTAGTCTTGGAAGGTGGTCCTCCCAGATTCCTACGGAGTTTCCCGGTTTCTCCGTAGTACTCAGGAATTCATCTCAGGTACTTTCAAAGTTTTGTCTACGGGACTTTCACCCTCTATGGTTAACCTTTCCATGTTATTCAACTACCTTGAAAGATTTTTATACCTGATAGGAAGGTAGACCTTCCTATGATGAACCCTACAACCCCGAATAACGAACGCGTCTACGCTATTACCGTTATTCGGTTTGGACTATTCTCCGTTCGCTCGCCGCTACTTAGAGAATCGCTTTTGCTTTCTTTTCCTTGGGGTACTGAGATGGTTCACTTCCCCCAGTTCGCTTTCTGCTGCTATTTATATTTACAGCAGAATATCTGCCCTTTCAGGCAGATGGGTTGCCCCATTCGGGAATCCCCGGATCAAAGGTTGCTTGCACCTACCCGGGGCTTATCGCAGTTTGCCACGCCCTTCATCGCCAGGACTCGCCAAGGCATCCTCCGTATGCCCTTTGTAGCTTGACCATAAATTTAAATTTTCAAAGAACATTTATGTATATTATACAAACTTTATAATGAAGTGTCAAGAGATATTTTTAAAGATAATGGAAATGTTTCACATTCTGGTTGAATCTGGGCTCCACATTTTTCTTTTAAGAATTCACATATTTCTTTAACTGCTTTTTCCGGACCTTGAACTACAAGTTCAACATCTTTATTTACTAAAAAATCCCTTATATCTGGTATAGCAATTGCAACTTCAATTGCATTTTTTAAATTATATTTTTTCCTTTGAAAATAAAGATATGTATCAAATTTATATTTATTGGCTATCTGTGTTATTGGCATTATGGGCCTTATATGGAAATCTTCAATCCTATGTGCTGGAATTAACAGAACAACCGTCTGAATTATAAATTCCTCTGCTTCTGTTCCTAATGATTTGAAAATTTTATAAGAGAGTGATTTCCCTTTTGAAATAAAAAATAATGAGTAAAAAAGAATGAAGTTTTTAACAATTTCTTTAATTTTCTCTTTATCAACAATTTTAGTGATTTTTATTGCTGTTTTATATTTTCTAACTTCATCACTATGTCTTTCATAAAAATGTGTAAGTGCCCTTCCTATTTCAAGGAGATGTAAAATTAAAGCAATATAACCTCTAAGTGTTATTAAATATTTTGTCTTTTTTTCAATTTCTGTTTTTATAATAAAAGTATCATACATTGATTCTAACTGATGAAATATTGACCTGAATTTTTCAAGATTTTCTTCTGTTACCTCTTCTGGATATATTTTTTTACAGACTAAAAAGTTAACTTTTTCACTTTCTTCAAGAAATTTAACAAGGAAATTAAAAATTTGATTTCCTCCATTTGTTCCTGAGTTAATATTTAAATCAGGTGGAAGAATTTTCTTTTGAATCTTTGGCAATACAAGTTCCTCAGAAAATTTCTCATTATGTACTTCTATTCCTAATTTTCCTGCCTCTTTTTTTAATTCTTTTATCAGGTTCTTAATGCATGAAAAGTAAAACCATGTATTTGTTTCCAAGTCCTTAATAAATTTTTCCTTCTCATTTTTTTTAATTTGTAATTCATAATTTTCAATACGAGCAAATATATGAAGAGAGTGAAAAAGAGCAATGTTTAACCATCTAATTGAAGCAATTAATTCTCTAAAATAAAAAAAGGTTCTATTGTGAGAAGCGCCATAATCATCAAGGAATGTTTCAATTTTCTCAATTTCTTTCATCAATGTAAAACTTATTTCTCTTGTTGGAAGAGTCCTTTTTGACAAAAAAACATTTAGAATTTTACAGAGATTTGAGAAAATAATAGAAAGTTTTTTAATAAACTCTTCTTTTATTTCTTTTTCATTTAATATTTTAAAAAGAGAATAATCATTTTTTTTCATTTTTTCCCTCGTGCGTAGTCCGAAGGATCCATAGCCAAAAACGAGGACCCTACGGACGAGCCTTTCCCAACGATACCCACAATACGAACTGCTTTATTAGATAACCATAAATATGGGAAAAAGTTTTTTCCCATACCCTTTTGGTTGCCTGGGGTATATTTTTTTTCAATGTTTTTTTGCTTACTCTTTTGTATAACTTTTTTTGTGGAGATAGCCGGAGTCGAACCCTCGGACAGAACCCTACGGGCAAGCCGGCAACTCGCTCACGCTCTTGGGACAGGGGTGCTTCCCCTTTCCCAACGATACCCCCAATACGAACTGCTTTATTAGATAATTATAAATATGGGAAAA
>DAOOVW010000095.1 GCA_035370465.1 bacterium
AATGAAAAAAGATACAATTTGTGCGATTTCAACTCCTCTTGGAGTAAATGGTATAGGGATTGTAAGATTAAGTGGTCCAGATACATATAAAATTATTGAAGAAATTTTTGTTGCCGGGAAGAATTTAAAGCAGGGTAAAAAAATAAAAATAAAGGATATTCCATCTCATACAATTCATTATGGTTATATTGTTGAAAGCAGAAGAAGAATTGATGAGGTCTTACTAACCATTATGAAATCTCCAAAAACATATACAAAAGAAGATATCGCAGAAATTAATTGTCACGGTGGAATTATCCCATTAAAAGAGGTTTTAAGTGTATGTATTAAAAAAGGAGCACGACTTGCCAGCCCTGGAGAATTTACAATGAGAGCATTTCTCAATGGTAGAATTGACCTTACACAGGCAGAAAGTGTTCTTGAAATAATAACCAGTCAGACAGAAAAATCACTTGAAATCTCTCTTTTGAAATTAGAAGGCAGTTTTTCAGAAAAAATAAATAATATAAAAGAAAAAATTGTGAGGTACTTATCACAATTTGAGTACCTGATTGATTTTCCTGAGGAAGAAGATATAAAAGCAATTGAAAGAGTTGGTGAAAAAGAAATTGATGTCTTAATAAAAGAAATTGAAAAAATTATTTCATCTTCTAAAAGGGGGAAAATTTTATTTGAAGGAGTTAAAGTAGCAATAATTGGGAGAACAAATGTAGGCAAATCATCACTCCTTAATAAATTGATTGAAGAAGAAAGAGCAATTGTAAGTGAAATTCCCGGTACAACAAGAGATATAATTCAGGAAGTTATAAATATAAAAGGGATTCCTGTAAAAATAATTGATACAGCAGGAATAAGAAAAACAAAAGGGAAAATTGAAAAAATGGGAGTTGAAAAAGCAGTTGAATGGATGAAGAAAGCAGAAATAAATATACTTATTTTAGACGGAAGTCAACAATTGAAAAAAGATGATAAAAAATTGTTTGAAAAAATCAAAGGGAATAATTATATCATAGCAATTAACAAAGTTGACCTGCCCTTAAAAATAGAAATTGAAAAAATTAAAAAAATTTTTTCTGATGAAAAAATTGTATTTATTTCAGCAAAAGAAGGTAAAGGTATTGATGAATTAAAAGAGAAAATCTTTAAAATTGTTGAGAAGGGAGAAAAAGTAAGTGAAGGTGAAATTTATCTCAATTTAAGGCAGGAAGAACTTATAAGAAAATTGAAAAAAGCACTTATTGGTTGTCTTAACTCAATTAAAAAGAATTTACCGTTAGAAATATCAACAGAATATTTGAGACAGGCAATTCGTGAAATTGACTATCTAACTGGAAATAGGTATAATGATGAAGTACTTGAAAATATATTTTCAAATTTTTGTATTGGCAAATAGCAAACACTCATACTTGGTAGTTACTGTTTTTTTAGGCGGTAGCAGTTGTGCTATCTGGGAAACGATGACGCACCAACTCTGCTTTGCTACCCTTTGCTTCTTTAGTCGGTTTATCAAAGGGGGAACTTATGGGTAGGGGATATCTTTGGGAGAGAGGCTCGTCGATAAACTATGCCCGAGTGGATGGATTTTACTTTGTGCCTAAATATAACATAACTTCTCTAAATACTTAAAAAAATGAATAAAATTTTTAAAATGGGCAGATTTTATAAAATTATACCAGTTGTTCTTCTTTTCATTTTTTCTGGATGTGCTACTTATTACAATCCTGTTACAAAAAAAGTTGAATATACATTTTATTCTGAAAAAGACGAGATTGATATGGGAGTTGCTATGGATAAAAAACTCCAGAAAGAACTTAAAATCATTCCAACTCCTGTCAAAGTTGAAGAAATAGGACAAAAAATTGCAAATGCCTGTGATAGACCGAATTTGAAATATACTTTCAGAGTAGTTGAAGGAGAAGATATAAATGCTTTTTCAATTCCAGGACCTTTTGTTTATATTTATACAGGGCTATTAAAAAATGCAGAAGATGATGAAATTGCATGTGTTATCGGACATGAAATAGGACATATTTGTGCAAGAGATGGAGTTCATAGATTACAGACACAACTTCTTTATTCAATTCCAGCAGCAGTTCTTCTTAGTAATGCAAGGTCAGAAGCAATACAAAAATCAATTGATACAATTTTCAATTTAACAATGCTTAAATATAGTAGAGAAGAAGAATTAAGAGCAGATGCTTTGGGTGTAATTTATGCTTATAGAGGTGGATATAAACCAGAGGGAATGGTAACATTTTTCAAAAAACTTCAAGAAATTGAGAAGAAAAATCCCAAAATAATTCCTGCTTTTTTAAGCGACCATCCAGATATAGAAGAGAGAATAAAAAATGTTCAGGCAACAAT
>DAOOVW010000096.1 GCA_035370465.1 bacterium
ATTTTTCATTATTTATTTTCACCTTATAAAGATCAAAAAATAACATTTAAGAAAGTATCTTTTTTGTCTTCATTTATTTTTAGATAAAGGGTTTTAGTTTCTGCATTATATATAAAAGATTCTTTCATATTTTTAAAATCACTCATATCTTTTGTTTTAGTCAATAATTTTTCTTCCTCTCCACATTGCACTTCAATTGGTTCTTTAACAATGTTATGGACTATAATAATATATTTTCTTGTTTCAGGTATTCCTTTATATTTCCCTTTTCTTTCCCCTATCATCAATCTAATGTTTTTGTTATTCATTTCATACTTAAATTCTGTTATACAAAATTCTCCTTTCTCATAATTAAAACTCACTCCGTCGTCTTCGTACAATAGAAATTTCCCATTTTTTTCTGGAAATATCTCAATCGTTATCTCATCAAGTTTTTTCTCTCCAATATAGTCCATTTCAAGAGCAAATGGAATTATACTGCCTGATTTTACAAATAACCCTCCACCCCTATTTTCAGGTATTTTATATTCAATAGTTGTTGGTCCAGTATATTCTTTCCCAGTCCAGTAATCTATCCATTTACCAGCAGGTAAATATATTTTATCTGTAAAAGCACTGACCATCAATTCCTCTCCAAACATATATTGAGTAAGAATATTCCATGTATTTTTATCATCAGGAAATTCTAAAATTAAAGGTCTCATCATTGGTATTCCTGTTTTATGAGATAAGTAAGCATATGTGTAAATATAAGGGATTAATTTATAGCGAAGTTCTGCATAAAATTTAAATACTTCTTCTAACTCTTTCCCAAGTAACCATGGATGTTTCCAATAATTCCAACTATTAACTTGTGCCCATGGTAGCAAAAAACCATAATGTATTCCCTCTTTTGTAAACACTTCCATATCACATGTGTTAAGCGAATGCCCTGATAAACATAAATTTAAACATGCAACAAGTGTTTTTGGCCCTCCTCCTGTATCTCCTGTCCATGTTCCAGTAAACTTTTGTAATCCTGCCCACCCAGCCGGTGTAAAACCACATGGCCTTCTTCCAGTATAATTCTTAAATCCTAAATACATCTGTTTTGAATATAATAATGGGTAAAGATTATGCATTTCTTCATCTGTCATACCATTTGCCCATTTCCTATCAGGATGTTCACATACCTGAAATGCTCCATCTTGTTTAAAAAAATCAACTCCCTGGTCTATAAACTTTTTTAAATGTTCAAACCATGGCTGGTCAGGAATAGTCAATTTATCCATAATAATTGGTTCTGTAAAGTGTTTATCTTTTTCTTTGTCATCTTCAGCAAATTCTCTTGAAATTTTTGGACTACTGATATCGTTTCCTAAGATCCTTTCTTCTTCAATACTTAAATCATAATCATTACATAACCATAATTCTAATTTAAACCCCAATCTTTTTATTGCTGATATAAATGTATGTGGTCCTTTCATTGCATAAGAAGGAATAGGGAACCTTTCTGGATGCCATTTTTTATTTATAGACAGGTCATAATTTTCACTCATCCATCCTGGTTCTAAACCAAGCACATCGCACGGTATTTTTCTATCTCTGAAATTTAATGCATCGCTTACAACTTCAAAATCATTTGCTTGTGTCCTGCATATAAACCATAATCCAAATGACCATAAAGGAGGCAAATATGGTTTACCTGTTATATCAGTGTATAGTCCCAATATCTTCTTAAAGTCAGGTCCATAAATAAAATAATAATCTAAAATTCCACCTGTTGATAAAAAAGAAAGTTTATCTTTATGTGTTACCCCTATATCAAATTTGCTTCGCCATGTTGTATTAAAAAACATTCCATATCCTCTACTGCTCATAAAAAACGGTATGGGTATATATCTTTTAACATTTTCTATCCACATTATAGGTTTAGTACCATAATGCTGTATTCTATCTCTTGTCTGGTCCCCAAATCCGAAGAAACCCTCTTTATCAGATATTCCAAAGGTAACCTTATATTCTTTATCTATAATTTCTAAATTATCCATCTTTATAACTACCCCTTTTTCATCAATATACTTAATTTTTAAAGGACTTTTTTCAATTACCACTTTAATTCTTTTTGTTTGTGCAATAATTTCTTTATCTTTTTCTTCTATTTTTACCTTTATTGGCTTAAAATCATCTTTCACAAATCCATATCTTATAAGTGGTGACTGTGGAAAAACTCCATCAGGAGAAAATCTTACTCTTACTATAT
>DAOOVW010000097.1 GCA_035370465.1 bacterium
AGAAAAATATAGTAAGAAAGGATATTTTTTACCTGGTGAGATAGAAAAATCTTTTGCAGAAATAGGACTTAATAACCTTTTTCAGTAGTAATTATTCTTTGTGCAAATTGAATAGAAGTAAATTTTATTAAAATCAAAAAATTAGAAAGAATAAGAAAATAAAAACAAATAAAAAGATATAGGTAATTTTACAGGTAGTATCAAAAAATAGATGAAAGAGAAAAAATTGTTCATTGAAAATTTTGGGGATAGAAAAAAGCACGGGAAGGGTGAAAAAAGAGGACTAGGAAGTAAATAGGGCATAAATGAGCAATAAGGCAGGGACTATATCAAGAAATAGGTAATAAGGTTATTTAAAAAAGATTCAGGGCAATTTAGAGGCAATATGTCCGTAGAATCCCTCGGGCGTAGCCCAGAGGGATCCTTTAGATTGGTAAGAAACCATTTTTTGTATTTTCTCTTTTCCCTTGATATTCCTATGTCTACAAAGTTTTTTTCAAAAGAAGCGCCGATCTTGGGTATTAGTAGCAGAACAACAAAAGATAAAAAGGGAGGAAGGCAGGAAAATATATGGGGAAGAAGTGGCGGGAAAGAAGAAGGGATATTTGCCAAAACATTAGATACAACAGATATTTTTACTGGGTGGACAGAGACAATATGTGTTGAGAACAAATCACCGGAAAAAGTATTTAAAGAAAACCAATTACCAGAAACAAATTTTTCTGATGCGGTTAAAACAATGGAACTTGTAGAAAATATTTATAAAAACACTATTTAGTTCTTGTTTTATCCTGAATTTTTGTTGCTCTTTTTATGTATTCTTTATAAGTTACAAGTTCATATTTTTTAATTATTTCATCAATTTTTACATCTTTTGAAATTGGTTCAATAGTAAATAATGCTTCATCACCAAATGTTTCTATTTTTATTTTATCTCTATATTCTTTCAAAATACCTTTTAATCTATCTCCTTGAAAATCCCAGTGAAACACAGTTCTTTCTAAATTAATATCACACCAGACCCAGTAAGAAAATCTGTTTGTTTTTACAATCCATCTTCCAGTGTTATCTATAATTCCTGCTTTTAATTCTTCTCGTATAGAGGCAACAATATATATACTATTTAATAAAGAGATTGAATTTAAAACTTTTCCACCAGGATAAGAGGAAGAAAATACAATTAGTTTTGCACCCATATCTGAAAATTTTTTCCATTCATCAAACCAATTTGCATCAAAACATATTTGTGCTGCTAAATATCCAAATTCAGTTTCAACTACCTTTTGTTCTTTACTTCCAGGAATTATTCCATCTTCAATTTCTGATTCTGTTGGATGAATTTTGTCATATTTTCCTATAATTTCTCCTTCTCTATTTATAAAAACACAGGTATTAAAAACACCTTTTTCTCGTTCATCATAAATAGAACCAGCTATGCATGTTTTATATTTTTTAGCCAAATTTTTTAAAAATACTTTAATTTCAGAACTATAAAAGTCACCCCTTTTTTCTACCCCTGCATAATAGAAAATTTCAGGTAGACAAACAAGGTCTGGTTTTATATTTGATATTTCTTCAAATGTTTTTTCAATATATTCAAGATTATCCTGAATTTTTTCTATTTTTCTATGTTCACATGCCATAGAGATAGTTGCAATTTTCATTTGAGTACCCCCTTTATTCTTTCTTCAAACATTTCCTCTGGCATTGCTCCAATAATTCTATCCACTTCTTTACCATTTTGAAAAATTATAATTGTTGGAATAGACATAATTCCAAATTTAACTGCAATATCCTGTTGTTGGTCTACATTTAATTTACCAAAAGATATTTTCCCTTCATATTTTTTTGAGAGATTTTCAATTATTGGAGATACCATACGACAGGGCATGCACCATGGAGCCCAAAAATCAACAATTACAAATTCCTTTTCCTTTAAAAAATTATCAAAATTATCATTTGTTAATTCAATTATTTTTTCTTCCATTTTT
>DAOOVW010000098.1 GCA_035370465.1 bacterium
AACGAAAAAAAAGATAGTTGGGTTAGTTGTAGGAATAGTATTAGTTTTATCTTTCATTGTTGTTGCTGGAGTTAAAAATTTTAAAGAAGTACCTAAATTACCTAATCCCAGTACTTTTGTTTCTGTTTCACCAGAAGTAATGTCTTTACAAAATGCTTTTGTTAGTGTTTCAAAAGCTGTAAGACCAAGTGTTGTTCAAATTACCACAGAAAAAACAATAACTTATAGATATTGGGACCCATTTGGTGATATAGAGGATTTTTTTAATTTCCCTTTTGATAATTTTTTTAGTATTCCTAAGAGAAACCAGCAACCAAAAACATTTAAAAAGAAACAGGAAGGTTTAGGTTCTGGATTTATTGTTGACCCTGATGGATATATTTTAACAAATAACCATGTAATTGAAGGAGTAGATAGAGTTCTTGTTAAACTATTTGATGATGAAAATAAATATCCAGCAAAAATTATAGGAACAGACCCAAAGACAGACCTTGCACTTATAAAAATTGATGTTAAAAGGGCACTACCATCTGTTGTTTTAGGTGATTCTGATACAATCCAGGTTGGTGAATGGGCAATTGCAATAGGAAATCCTATGGGCTTGACTGAAACAGTGACAGTGGGCGTTATAAGTGCAACAGGTAGAAGTGGTTTTGGAATAACACAATATGAGGATTTTATACAGACAGATGCAGCAATTAATCCTGGAAATTCTGGTGGACCACTGGTAAATATAAAAGGAGAAGTTATAGGGATTAATACATTTATTATTACTCCTTATGCTGCCCAAAATATTGGATTTGCTATTCCTATAAATATAGCAAAAAGTGTTTTTAAACAACTTAAAGAAAAGGGTAAAGTTGTAAGAGGATATTTAGGAATTGTTCTTCAACCACTCACTGATGACCTTTCAAAATCATTTGGACTGAATAATACAAAAGGAGCAGTTGTTGCACAGGTTATGAGTAATTCACCTGCTGAAAAAGGTGGTTTAAAAGTAGGAGATGTAATAGTTGAATTTGATGGGCAAAAAATTGAAGATGTTAAGGATTTGCAAATGAAAGTAGCAAATACACCGGTTGGAAAGAAAGTTAAAGTGGGGATTTTTAGAGATGGAAAGGCAATAACATTGGAAGTTCAAGTTGGAGAAATGCCTGAAGAAGAGAAAGTTGCAAAGACAGAAGAAGAACAATCTGGTTTATGGTTTGGAATGAAAGTAAGCGAGATAACAGACCAGATAGCAAATAAATATGGACTTGAAAATAAAGAAGGAGTTATTGTTGTTTATGTTGAACAGGGGTCTGTTGCTGATGAAAGTGGGATAATTCCTGGAAGTGTTATAAAAAAAATTGATAAATATACAATAAAAAATTATGCTGACTTTTTAGAAGCAAAGAAAAATGTAAATTCAAAACAATATATAAGCGTCTGGATAGTAATAAATGGGCAGGGCAGGTTTGTTGTTCTTAAAAAAAGTGAATAAAGACGAAAAAATTGTCTTTTATAAAGTATTAAAACTTCTTTCAAAAAAAAATTATTCTGAAAATGAATTAAGAAATAAGTTAAATTCAGTTGATAATGATATAGTTAACAGAATAATTGAAAAATTAAAAGAAAAGGGTCTTATTGATGATAAAAAGTATTCCCACGATATTGTTGAAAGATATTTAGAAAGAGGAAAAGGATTTTATTATATTATAAACATATTAAAAAGAAAAGGATTTAATGAAGAGATAATAAATCAAATTAGACAAAACTTTGATTTTGAAAAAGAATATAGAGTTGCTCAGGCACTTATAAAAAAAAGGAAAAATAAGGGGAAAAATAATTTATTTTTATATTTGAAAGGAAGAGGTTTTTCTTCTGAAACAATAAATAAGATAATTGAAAG
>DAOOVW010000099.1 GCA_035370465.1 bacterium
TTTATAAAATGTCAAAAGGAAAAATAGAATAAAACCTCTGCATATTACAATTGGTTGTGTAAATAGATGTTTTATGGT
Organism: bacterium; assembly: GCA_035370465.1. Lineage (NCBI taxonomy): Bacteria > bacterium. Next base: position 79 of record DAOOVW010000099.1, read on the forward strand.
AAAATAATATTGGTATGGAAAGAAAAGAATTAGGGCAGATACTTATTGAAAAAGGTATTATTACTCCTTTACAACTTGAAGAAGCATTACAGGAACAAAAAAAGACAGATAAATTTTTAGGTGAAATACTTGTTGAAAAGAAGTTCACAACAAAAGAAGATATAGTACATGCTCTTACTGAACAGAAAAAAGCAGATACTGTTGTTCTTTCCAGATTTAGAGGGTTAAAAAAAGAAGATATAAAAATAATTCCAGAAAATATTGCAAGAAAATTTACCCTTATTGGAATTGCAAAGGAAAATGAAACACTTATTGTAGCAATGAAAGACCCTTTAGATATTGTAGCAATGGATACAGTAAGAAGAATTACTGGAATGAAAATAAAAGTTGTAAAAGCAGAAGAAAAGGAAATCCTTGACTTAATTGAAAGGTATTATAATGAAGAAAAAGATATTCCTGAAATGTTTCAAGAACTTGAAAACAGTAGGGAACAAGAGGAAGTAGTAGATGAAAACCAATTAAGAATTGCTGCGGAAGATGCTCCTATAATAAGATTTGTAAATTCACTTTTTTTAAATGCAATTGAAAAAAGAGCAACTGATATTCATTTAGAGCCAGGAGAAATAGATATTAATGTTAGATTTAGAATAGATGGTATTCTTCATAGTAGTTTTCAGTCACCTCCTAAATATGCTTACCCTGGGATTGTTACACGAATGAAAATTCTATCAAACCTTGATATTGGTGAAAGAAGATTACCTCAGGATGGAAGATTTAAAATTAAAGTAGGCATAAGAGAAATAGATGTTAGAATTTCAACTCTTCCTACAATACATGGAGAAAAAGTGGTAATGCGACTTTTAGATAGAGAAAATCTTGTTTTAGATATGGAACAATTAGGGTTTGAGGCAGAAGAATTAAAAAAATTTAAAGGCTCCCTTATGAGACCGTTTGGAATGATAATAGTAACAGGTCCAACAGGAAGTGGAAAAACAACTACTTTATATTCTGGCTTAACTTTTATAAATACATCTGAAAAAAATATAATAACGATTGAAGACCCTGTTGAATATCAATTAGAAAGGATAAATCAAGTTCAGATAAAACCAAAAATTGGGCTTACTTTTCCAGTTGTTTTGCGACATATTTTAAGACAAGACCCTGATGTTATAATGATTGGAGAAATTAGAGATATTGAAACCGCACAAATTGCTATTCAATCATCACTTACAGGACATCTTGTTATTTCTACCCTTCATACAAATGATACTGTTTCTACTATTTCAAGATTATCTTATATGGGGGTTGAAAATTATCTTATATCTGATGCTGTAAATTTAATTCTTTCTCAAAGATTAATTAGAAAAATATGTGAAAGATGCAAAGAAAAAGATAAAGAAGGAAAAACTACTCTTGAAAAAATTGGAATTGATGTCGCTAAAAAAGAAATTTATAAAGGTAGAGGTTGTATTGATTGTAATTATACTGGGTATTATGGTAGAATTGCTATTTATGAAGTATTGGAAGTAAATAGAAAAATAAGAGAAATGATAATTGAAAAGAAAAGCGAAGATAAAATAAGAGATGCAGCAAAAGAAAACGGAATGAAAACATTAAGAGAAATTGGAATTAAAAAAGTTGTTGATGGAATTACAACTGTAAAAGAAGCGCTAAGTGTAACACTGTAAATAAAAAGTACAAAAGCATCTACATTTTCCCCTTTTTAAAAAAAGATTCTCCCCTTTGACAAAGGG
>DAOOVW010000100.1 GCA_035370465.1 bacterium
AAAACTCTAAACCCTTCTGTGTAAGACAATCCATCCCCTCGGGTGTAGCCCAGAGAAATTCTGTGGACTACTATAGGCGAGCCCACTTTCCATCTCCCTTTCATCTAAGTTTTTAACACTACCACTGAAATATAATTTTTTTAAAATTTTCTTTTATTTAATTTATCATTTTTCTTTTCTACCTGTCAATTTATTAAAAAAAAATTATTTTATGGTAATATTTTATATATATAAAATGTGTTATATAAACATTTTTTTATTAGAATGGTAAAATATAGTGCGGAGGTGTAGTATAAAAAGAATAATAAAAAAAATAATTAAGTCAATAGAGGATAAAAAAGGGACTGACTTAAAAGTTCTTGATGTAAGTAAATTAACATGGATATGTGATTATTTTATTATTGCTTCTGGTGAAACCACAATTCAAACAAAAGTTATTGCAGAAAATATTCTTGAAAAAATAAAAGAAAGGGTTATTTCTGTTGAAGGACTTGAAGATGGAAAGTGGATATTAATTGATTATGGAGAAATAATAATTCATATTTTTCTGACCGAAACAAGAAATTATTATAATCTTGATAAACTATGGGGAGATGCAGAAATAATTAAAGTTTAAATGAATTTATTTTTTCAATTACTTTATTAACAGAAATAGCCAGTGATTTTAAAAAGTCCTTTTTTCTTAATTTAATAAATTCAACTTTTTTCCCATCTGCGATATCGTTTAGTGTTTTTTCTATTCTATATAAAGGGCCTGCAATTCTATGAAGAAAAAGTATTTCAAGAATAAAAACAAGAAGGATAAGGGCAAAAAATAAAATACCAATGCGTTTGAGAATAATAGAATTGATTGAAGAAACAATTTTGTATGCATCAATAAGTTGATTCTCCAATTGTAATTGATTCAAAATAGTATTTAGGGTTATATAATATGTAAAACTTCCAACAAGTATAATTGCAATAAGTAAAAGATATATAGCAATACCTGCATAAGTAAATTGTATTGACCTATTTATTAAATAATGTCTCCTTTTGTACTTCTTTTTTTCCATCTTTCACCTCTATTGTTGAAAATTTGGGTATTTATCTGAATACCATACAATATCTTTATTAAAACCCTTTCCCCCTTCTTTGCCATCTTTTCCATAACTTCCAAGGATGAAATATTTTCCAGTTGGAATATTATAAGACGAAATTGAAAAAATTAAGGAATCACCAGGAGTACTTCTTGCCCTCGTAAAGATATTATTCCCTTCAAGAATATCTACTTCTTTTTCTATTATTTGAGGTATTGGTTTATTTTTAAGTTCATTTTCATTTAAAACTTTGACGCCATTTAAAGTTATTTCGCATGAAGTTAATCCATAATTTTCTATATGAAGAATTGCTTTTCCCTGAATACCTTCAAAAAAAGCAGTAAAAGTATCAGGAGTTCCAGATACTCTTGGAATAGAAGGAGAAGCAAATAAAGTTGTCGGGGGGATTTTATAGAAATATGGATGTTTCCATGGGTCAAGAGGTATTTCATTTATATAAGGTCCAAACCATCCTTTTTCTAACATCTTAGGAGGTGTGTTAGAAGTCATATCAGAAAGAAATACAGGATAATAGCCAGTATCATTTTTAACCTGTTCTAAAAGTAAAGCAAGTTGTGAGATGTGCACTTTTGCACTGGCAACTTTTGATTTTTGTATAACAGTACTAATGAGGCGAAAAGATATCAAACAAATAATGAAAATTATTAAAACTGCTACAAGAATTTCTATAAGAGTAAATCCCTTTTTCATTATAATAATTTTAAATTATGAATATATTGTTTGTCAAGTATT
>DAOOVW010000101.1 GCA_035370465.1 bacterium
TATCTTTTAAACGACAACATATTCTTGACGATATTTAATTTTAGGTTATCATATATTATCATTTATTTTATTATTGTTCCCAATATTGTTTCCAAAATAATAGAAATGATAGTAAAAATATACCAAAGAAGGATAATAGATATAAAACTGAAAATAAGAACAAAAGACAAAACACAAGAAAAGTAATACCTCATGGGCCGTTAGCTCAATGGCAGAGCAGGGCACTCTTAATGCCAAGGTTGCAGGTTCAAGTCCTGCACGGCCTATAAAAACTGGTTAAACAAAAATAACTTATCTACTTTAACAATCGGAAATAACTACCTGCAACCAAAAGGGTATGGGAAAAAACATTTTCCCATATTTATAATTATCTAATAAAGCAGTTCGTATTGGGGGTATCGTTGTAAATACTTACTCAACCACATTAATTTAAAAGCACAAAAGCCCCCCTCACCCTCGCCCTCTCCCCTGTGGGTAGAGGGTAATAAGAGGAAAAAAGTTCTTCTCCCCAGCGGGGAGAAAATAGATGCAGGGATAGGGTGTTTTTCTCTTTATAGAAATGGAAAGACAGAAAAGTAGGGAAGAAATTTAATATGGTTAATAACTCCTGCGTCTAAAAAGGGTATGGGAAAAAACTTTTTCCCATATTTATAATAATCTAATAAAGTAGTTCGTATTGGGGGTATCGTTGGAAAGGCTCGCTCGTAGAGCATACGCCCGAGGGGGATGCTCCCCTGTCCCAAGAGCGGAAGCGAGTTGCAGGCTTCCGCCAAAAAGAGTGGCGGACAAGCAATGTCCTCCACGGCCTATGAAAACAATGTCTATTGGGGATTTGTTATCTGTTGTTTCATTGTATTAGCCATATTTATCATCATATCAGTCATATCAAGAATTTTTGCATCATCTGGTATATTGATTTTAAAAATATCATCACTGACAGGTGATAAATTCAATGACTTAAAAACTATTTCCATCCCAGGAGTTTCTTTATCGGCAAAATAAGAAATACTTTCTGGTAATAAATTATCCCTATTTATCCAAACAACACTTTTTGTAAAAAATTGTGATTTACCATTTATATTTTGTAGACCAGGAATATTTAATGTCTGTAAATTATTAATTGTCAGAACATAATATTCTTTTCCACCTTTATTTTTTATCTCCAAATCAACATTATTAGAAATTTTTTCAATATCAAGGGGAATATTATCTTTAAAATTATATTGTTTCTCCCAGTCCTTTTTCAATTCTTCCGGAAATTTTGTTAAATCAAATTTCATTACTGTATTGATTGATTTTTGATATTGAATCAATTTTTCTCCATCCATCAACATCACTATTTCCATGGGCTTTTCCATCCCCTGTTCTTGATATACTGTTTCCATTTTAAATTTTTTCTCTTTTGCCCAGAATTTCATAGGCATTGTCATTATTTTTCCCATCATATCCATTTTTATTTCTATTTCACCACTTATCTCAGAAACATTCTGATACTTTTTTGAAATCTCATTCCAAACTTCTACTTTATTTATTTCAGCAAAAGAGAAGAAACAAAAAACCCCAAATACAAAAACAATTATTTTTTTCATAGTGCCTCCTTTTTTTCATTATGGTTCTGCCAAAATTGGCTATATCTTTTATAATG
>DAOOVW010000102.1 GCA_035370465.1 bacterium
GGCAAAACGTTGTCTACCTACTGCATCTATTTCATCAATAAAAATAATACATGGAGCCATTTTTTTTGCCTGCCGAAAGAGGTCCCGTACTCTGCTGTTATGAACAAGTATTGGTTTGTTTCCAGCAAAAAATCCTTCATTATCACAACCACAAAAATCATATACAAAACCATCATAATGTTTTTTAACAATTTTTTTAACAATTGGTTTTTTAAACTGAAAAGAACTTTGGTTATGTTCATTAAAAGGAGATGATGTTTTTGAAATTTTTATAGTCCAGAAACTTCCACAAGTTATTGGTTTATTTTTAATAACTCTACCCTCTTTATTTTTTCTCTTATAGCAAGAAACTCCAATACTATGCATTGAAGAAAGCCATGAAATTTCCAATGCAAGTTGTTTGCTCACAGTAGACATTGACAAATTACCTTCTTTTGAAATATATCCATCCCCTTTACTAAATCCTTTTAAGTAATTTAAAAAGTATTCCTTGGGTAATTTCCATAAAAATTCAGGGATATGTTTGTTATGAGAACCATTACCACAAGTTTTTTCAAAAAACTCACTTAATATCTTTGAATGATATGTAATCCTTAATGTGTTATCAGATGTATATTCAAGATGTGGGTCAACATTAAAAATATCCTTCATTAGGTTTATAGTGTCTTTATGCAGTGCTTTTTCATGGGAACCAAAAATAAATTGAACATAATAAGGAGTTGTTCTCCCTTCTGCTGTATAATATCCAAGTAGCAATAAAAGAGAGGGAGTAATTTCAATTTGTTTTGGAATTTTTCTCCTTGAAGTATTAAGAACTAATGAAAGAGAAGCAGGGGAATATTTCTTCATTTGCCAGTTGCTGATTGTAGTTTGTGAAACTCCAGTTCTTTTTGCAAGTTGCCCCTGGGGTATTTTCCCTTTGTTTTCCATAATGAATTGATAATTTTCTTCTATTTTTTTGTCATTTTCCCAGAGAGATATTTTCTCTATCTCACATTTTTCAAATTTATGAGACATGATTTTATGTGTTGTTCCATAATTTGGAATAAAACTGCTTCTTACTTTGAAAGGAATATTGACAAGTATATCTCCTTCTTTTAAGTCCCTTACTTGTTTTGCTACAATATAATTCTTTTCTCTAACAAATACACTATGGTCTCCTGTTGTTTTAATTTTTCCACCAAGATAGTGAATTTCATATATTTCTTCTACTTTATGTCTATAAACGCTTTTTATTTTTGACCATTTGGCACCACCAAAGTAAAATTTGTCTAAATTATTTTTAAAGCCCCAGAAATTGGTTGTTCCCTTATAAAAACCAAGTGTTTCAAGATTTGAAACTGCTACTGGATAACCCTCTCCTTTTTTTCTATAATATTTATCAACTACTTTACTTATAGGTTGTAATTTAACTTGATTATTTTCTTTAATTAAAACCATTTCGTCACCACAGATTGATGCTCCTACACCTACAAACATTTCAACAAAATCAGAACCACTCATGCTTAAAAATG